>LNFD01000001.1 GCA_001464255.1 Actinomycetales bacterium Ga0077552
GTACCCGGCGAAGTACTCGCCCCCGAACTGCCACCCCGAGACCATGCCGATACCGACGCCGAACAGCAGGGCGAGGGCGATGTAGAACACCGACCACTTCGCCGATTCGGCGATCGTCGGTTCGTGCGGCGTGCGAACGTGCGCGAAGAACTCCCAGACGAAGAACGCGACGGTGATCGCGATCGTGATGATCCAGATGAGAGGCGTGACGCCCATAGGGGTACCCAAGGTCTCTTCCGCCCCGGGTGACCGGGACAAGCCGCCCGGGGCACGATCGCGTGCCCGTAGTGACGGAGGGCTTCGAGGGAGTACTCCCCTTGATGTTCTGAGTGTATCTGGTGACGACGGGTGAAACCTGAATCGTGAGCGGCCGGCCCGAGCAACGAGAAACCCCCGAACCGGAGGATCGGGGGTTATCGCTGAGCGCAGCGCGCTCGGCCCTTCAGAAGGGCGGTGGCGGTGACGGTGGGATTTGAACCCACGGTGGGCTCAACACCCACACAACTTTTCGAGAGTTGCACCTTCGGCCGCTCGGACACGTCACCGCGGGAAAGTTTAGTACAGCCGGGCGGGCGGGTCGAACCGGGGTGGGCGGGCGCCGAGCATCCGTCGCCATCGCTACGATTCGGGCATGACCTGGTCGCTGCGCACGCCGTTCACCGCGGCGCGGCAGCGGGCCTGGCAACGGCGGGCCCTCGAGCCCGGCGAGCTGCAGTACGCGGCGATCGGCGACTCGGCCGCGCAGGGCGTGGGCGCGCGCGACCTCGACGCGAGCTACGTGGGCCTGCTGGCCGGGCGGCTGCAGCGTCAGACGGCGCGCACCGTGCGCGTCGTCAACCTCTCGCGCTACGGCGCCTGGCTCGACGACGCGCTCGAGCGCCAGCTGCCGCAGCTCGCGGAACTCGCGCCCGACCTCGTGACCGTCGCGATCGGCGCCAACGACATGGTCGCGTACGACGCCGAGCGGTTCGCCGACGCGTTCGGGAGGCTGCTCGCGGGGCTGCCGCCGCACGCGATCGTCGCCGACCTGCCGTGCTTCCACTTCGGTGACCGCGAAGAGGATGCCGTGCGCGCCTCGCAGATGATCGCCGACCTCGTGCGCGCCCGCGGCCTGGCGTTCGCGCCCCTGCACCGCGTCACCGAGAAGCGGCGCGGCTGGGGCTCGTTCCCCGAGTTCACCTGGGACCAGTTCCACCCCTCGGCGCTCGGATACCGGGTGTGGGAGTCGGCGTTCGCGGGCGCCGTGAACGACAGGGCTCGCGACCTGGAAGAGTAGAGCCGTGAGCATGCCGCCGCCCTCTCGCCGCAGCGTCGGTCGGCACCTGCTCTCGATGACCAAGGTGGGGGTCATCGGGTTCGGTGGCGGCAGCGCGCTGATCCCCGTCATGGAGCGCGAGCTCGTACGGCCCGATCGCTTGCGAGACGACGAGTTCACCCAAGACACCGTCATCGCGAACATCACGCCGGGCGCGCTCCCCGTCAAGATCGCCGCGCTGTCGGGCGCCCAGCTCAGTACGACGACCACCGCCGCCGGTGGTGCGATCGCTGTCGCGCTGCCCGGCGCCCTCGCGACGGTCTCGCTGCTCGCCCTGTTCTCGGCACTCGGCCCCGGCGCCATCTCCGTGGTCGAATATGCCTCGCTCGGCATCTCGGCGTTCATCCTCTACTTGCTGACTCACTACATCGTGAAGGTGCTCGCCCCCGGCGGACGAGTGCACGGGACCGGCGTCGTCATCGCGGTCGTCGCTTTCGTGCTGTCGGGCGCGGCGCGCGCGGTCGAACTCGTTTTCGATGCGGTGGATGCTGAACCAGCGTGGGCCCTGCCCGAGCTCTCGGCACTCGGTCTGGTGCTCGTCGCGCTCGCCGGCATCGCTCTCGTCACGGTGTGGCAGCTCGTGCGCGGCGGTCGCACGGTGGCGGCCGATGCGGCCGCGGGGGTCGCGGTGCCGGTCGGTGCCCGGCGGGCACTGCGCGGGGCGCTCGTGCTCGCCCTCATCGCGGTCGTCGGGTTCGGTGCGGCCTTCGTCGTCGCGCCCGACGCCTCCACCCTCTCGTTCTTCGGGCTCATCCTCGTCTCGACCGTGTCATCGTTCGGCGGTGGCGAGGCCTACGTCGGTGTCGCCGACGGCTTCTTCGTCGCCACGGGGCTCATCGACTCGACCTTGTTCTACGGGCAGATCGTGCCCGTCGCCAATGCGCTGCCGGGGCCGATCCTGGTCAAGATCGCATCGGGCGTCGCCTACGGCGTGGGCGTCGAAGCCGGGTCGGTCTTCGCCGGCATCGTGTTCGCGATCGCCGCTTTCCTCATCACGGTCGGCGGCAGCGCATCCGTCGCCCTGCTGCTCTTGGCCGGTTACGACCGAGCCCGCAACTCGCTGTTCGTGCGCAACATCTCAGCGTTCATCCTTCCGGTCATCTGCGGGCTGCTCGCCGCGACCTCGCTGTCGCTGCTGCACGCTTCGGCCGGCATCGCCGACGGCGCGGGGGTGCCGGCCGTGGCCGCGATCGTCGGCAGCATCGCGCTCGCGGCGCTCGTGCCGCTCATTCACCGCGTCGGGCGGGTTCCCGACATCGTGCTGATCATCGCGTTCGGCGGGCTGTCGCTCGCGGTGCTCAGCCTGCTCTAGCCGCGCCATCGGTCAAGCTCGTCGGTCATGGCGTGATCCGAGCGGCCGCACTGAGAGACTGAACCCATGTTCGACAAGACGACGGTTTCCGCCGAACTCGCGAAGGTCACCGAGCACTGGACGCCCCGGGTCATCGGCCAGGTCAACGACCAGTACGTGAAGGTCGCGAAGCTGCTGGGCGAGTTCGTGTGGCACGCGCACGAGAACGAAGA
>LNFD01000002.1 GCA_001464255.1 Actinomycetales bacterium Ga0077552
CGCCTGCGCGAGGCTCGAGTAGCCGGTGCCGAAGTCGTCGAGGGCGATGCGCATGCCGTGGGCGCGCATCCGCTCGAGCTGGCCGATCGCGATGTCGCCGATCAGCAGGGCGTGCTCGGTCACCTCGAGCACGATGCAGCGCGGGGGCACACCGCTGCGCTCGGCGGCGTTCGCGATGTAGTCGGCGAGCGTCGGCATCGCCAGCTGGGCGGCATCGAGGTTGATCGAGATATACACCTCGTCGAGCACCCCGCCTGCGGCGGCACGCTGCGCCCCCCAGAGGGTGAACGCCTGGTCGATGACCTGCCAGCCGAGATCGACGGTCAGGCCCGCGCGGGCGACAGCGGGCAGGAACTCGCCCGGCAGCACGATGCCGACGCCGGGCCGGTTCCAGCGCACGAGCGCCTCGCACGCGGCCAGCTCGCCCGACTCGAGAGCGATGATGGGCTGCACGTGCACGACGAACTCACCCGATCGCAGTGCTCATCGAGATCCCAGGCGAAGAACCGCACCGGGATGCGCGGCTCGGCGCCCTGCGCCGACGCCAGTGCCGCGGCGGCGCGCTGGATCAAGGCATCCGGCGCATCATCGAGCGAGCGCGCGACGACGGCGCCGACGGTCACGGCGATCGCGGCCGACTCGTCGCCGACGGCGCACGCGAAGCTCAAGCGGTCGGCGATCGAGGAGAGCTCGCGCTGGGCCGTCACCTCATCGGGGAAGGAACCGACCACAGCGAACTCGTCGGCCGAGAGCCGCAGCACGGTCTGATCGTCCGACCAGTCGGCGCGGAGACGGCGTGCGACCTCGACGAGCAGCCGGTCACCCTCGAGGTGGCCGAACGAGGTGTTGAAGTCGGCGAAGCGGTCGATGTCGATGAGGGCCACGTCAGCGACGCTACCCGGCAGCCGCTCGCGGTTGGGCAGCCCCGTGAGCGGGTCGTGCTGGCGCTCGAGCTCGAAACTGCGCTCGCGGTTGTCGCGCAGCTGAGCGAGACGCAGGCTCTCGTTGGCTCGATCGATCGCCGCGAGCACGTCGGCCTCGTCGAGCGCGGTCTCGTCGCTCACTGCCGTATCGACGTCGGCCCGGGCGACCTGCACGGTGCCGTCGGGCTTCACGGTGGTCTCGAGGGCGATGCCGGGCATGAGGCGCGCGAGATCGTCTCCGGCGGTCGCGACGATCGCGTCCGTGGGCGCGCCCGAGGCGAGCGCGTCGCTCCACGACCGGGCCAGCACCTGCAGCTCGTGCCGGAAATCGAGGCTGCGGCGCGCCGCTTCGAGACGGCGGGTCTCGAGCGTGAGCCGCTGCGAGGCCCGGGCGTAGGCGATGCGGAGGTCGACCGCGAGCCAGCCCGCGAGGCCGACCCCCATGATGACCACGACGAGCGAGAGCAGGCCCTGCACCTGCTCGACGGCGGCCCGGCGCTCGATCGCCTCGGCCGCGCGCGTGCGGGTGATCTCCTGGAAGATCGTGCTGAGCTCGCGCGTGCGCGACTCGAAGCTGTCGACCACGCCGTCGAGCTCGACCCGCAGCGCGACGCGCTCGGCGACGGGGCGGTCGTCGATCGCGCGCACGAGCTCATCGATGCGCACGAGGCTCTCGCGGTAGAGCTCGTCGGTGAGCTCGAAAGTCGTCGCGCCCGAGGCGGTGACGACCTGCAGCCGCTGACCGAGCAGCGCCCGGGCGATCTGCACGTCGCGCGCGGTCGCCTCGTCGCGCGCCCAGTCGTCGAGCTCGAGGATGACGCCGAACGACTCGCGCTGCACGAAGGTCATCGCCGTGCCGTCGGCCTCCTCGCTGAAGAGGCCCTGCAGCTCGTTGTCGTGCGCGCTCACCGAGAGGAACGACGTGACGAGCAGCGCCGTGATGACGCTGAGCACACTGACCGCCAGCACGATCTGCCCCAGCCGCAACGACAGCAGCCGGCCGTTCTCCTTCATGATCCGCCCCCGGATTCCGCGACCGCGCCTAGTCGACCACGACGATCGAGCGCAGGCTCCAGTTCCAGGCGTCGAGCAGCTCGTACGCGGGCGAGTCCTCGGCGAAGACGATGCGGATCGGCCCGCCCTGATCCATCGGGATCAGCTCGCCGTCGCGCAGCACTGCCAGCAGGGCGGCGTAGCGGTAGTCGTTGAGGGCCACGGTCTCGATGCGCGCGTCGGCCGCAACATCGGCGGCACCGAGCAGCTCGGCGAGCGGCACGCCCGTGAACGACTGACGCTGCTCGACGAAGGGTTCGAAGATCTCGATCTCGACCGTCGCGAGGGCCTGCAGCTCGGCATAGGTGAAGTCGACCGTGCGGCCGGCCTCGATCTTGAGCACGACCTCATCGTCGGCGGGCGGGTCGATGGCGAAGCCGCCATAGGCGCTCTCGTCGGCGGAGGTGGTCGGGGCCGGGGCCTCGGCCGGCGCTGAGCATCCCGCCAGCAGCAGGATGCTCGCGGCGATGACTCCCATTCGCGTAGTGGTTCTCATGACAGCCTCTCAGCGCTCGCGGGTGCGAGGTCGGTATCGGGTTCGGGGTAGTCGGGCGACGTCACGGCGAGCGCGGCACCCCACGCGGCGAGGCGCGCCGGGTCGAGCTGCGCGGGAGGGTCGACGACGAGCAGCGGGGCGCCGAGCGCCGAGGCGACGGCGGCCGCGAGCGTCGCCGCGATGCCCGGGGGCTGGCTGCGCTCGAGGTTCAGTACCGCTTCGCGATCAAGAGCGAGCATGGCGGGGGCGCTCTGCGCGATGAGGCGCAGGTCGCCGCCCGACGAGGTTCCGATGCCGCCGAGCACGATCCCGACGCCGAGCCGCGCGCGCACCTCGTCGACCACGAGCCGCAGCTCGGTGGAAGCGGGCTGGCTGTCGACCATGACGAGCAGCTCGGCCGCGGGGTAGTGCTGAGCGAGGCGCGACACGAGCTCGAGCAGCAGGCCGTCGCGCGACCAGCCTCGACCCCGCGGCTCTCGCGATCGGAGAGACCGCCTCGTCGACGAGCGCGACCGTCTGCTCGAGGGGTGCCGAGCAGAGCTCGCCGCGCAGCAGAACGTGGGCTCCCCACAGCCCCGGCCCACGCAGGTCGCGCACGGGCTGAACCCGCACGGGGGCGCGCCCCCGCTCGACCTCTTCGGGCGCGGCGTCTCCGCCGTAGGGGTCGCGCACGAGGATGCGCCCCGTGGCGTCTTGCATCGCGATGCCGCCCCCGATGCGCTTGGCCTCGTACATGAGCGCATCCGCCGCGGTAACGGCCTCGTCGAACGGGGCGTCGGCGGTCCACACGGCCACTCCGGCGCTCGCGGCGACCGAGGCCACCGCACCACCCGCCACGACCGTGTCGAGCGAGAGAGCCGCCACGAGCCGCTGCGCGAGCGAGACGGCGGCGAGCTCGTCGAGCACGGAGGTCGCGAGGACCACGAACTCGTCGCCGCCCAGGCGCGCGACGAGGTCGGTGGGGCGCACCTGACGCGCGAGGCGCTGGGCGGTGCCGACGAGAACCTCGTCGCCCGCCGCATGCCCGTAGGCATCGTTGACCTCCTTGAAGCCGTCGAGGTCGATATAGATGACAGCGCGGATGTCCGGGCCGGCATCGACGCGTGCGGCGAGCTCATCGAGCCCTGAGCGGTTGAGCAGGCCGGTGAGCGGATCGCGCAGGGCGCTGAGCCGCAGCTCGTCGCGCTCGACATCCTGCCGGATCACCGTCGGTAGCAGCGCCGCGCCCGTGCGCAGGGCCTCGAGCACTCCCGGCGCCGCGACAGCGTCGCTCGGTGCGGCGAAGACCAGGCGCACATCGAACTCGAGCATGCCGGCGACGTCGACGACGACGAGCCGGTCGACCCCCTCCCCCTCCAGAGCCGCGGCCACGCCTCGGGTGCAGCGCACGTCGCCGACCGGCACGAGCATCGGGTCGGGGAACCGCGCCTCGCCCGGATCGATCGGCTCGGCCGGAAGCTGCTGGTGCCGCATGAGATCGAGCCCGGCGGGCGCCGACTCGCTGACGCGCCAGGGGTCGACGAGCATGCCGGCATCGCTGACCCAGGCGGCACGAGCCGCCCACCAGCCGTGGCGTGCGACGAACTGATCGAGGAAGTCGTCGACGAGCTCGCGCGAGCGGCTCTGACGCAGGAGGTCACGATACACGCGCGCTCACCCTCCCGCTCGAACGGTTCACGCGCACGAGGCCCGACTGCCA
>LNFD01000003.1 GCA_001464255.1 Actinomycetales bacterium Ga0077552
GGGCGCGGTGAGCGTCGCGCACGAGCGCGCGCTGGACACCCAACCCTCAAGCTGACCGATGACCATCACGAAGACCTTCCGAGCGGCCCCCGTCTGGGCCGCGCTGATGCTGTTCCTCGCGCCCGTCGCGTCGCGCGCCGACGCGCGCCCCGCCACCTCGCCCTTCGCGCCCGCCGTGCTCGGCACGGTCGTGGACACCGCAGGCACTCCGCTCGCCAATGCGACGATCATCGTCGCCGAGGTGGCGCGGTCCACCACGACGAATGCGACAGGGGAGTTCGTGCTGCGCGGCCTTCCGGCCGGCGAGTACCACCTGAGCATCACCCTCATCGGCTATGCGCCGGGCCATCTGGTCGTGCGCGTGCCGCTCGCGGGCGATGACGTCCGTGTACGCGTCGTCATGACGCCGACGCCGCTGCGCCTCTCGTCGGTGGTGGTGAGCGCCACGCCCACGGGCACGGAGAACGAACGACTCTCGCAGACGGCGGTGGAGCTCTCCGGGCGGGCGCTCGCGCGCTCGATGAGCTCGAGCGTCGCCGCGACGCTGGCCAATGAGCCCGGCGTGAGTCAGCGCTATGGCGGCCCGGCCGCGACGATGCCGGTGATCCGCGGCCTCACCGGCGACCGCATCCTCGTCCTGCAGGACGGCGAGCGCGCCGGCGACCTCGCCTCATCGTCGGGCGACCACTCCGTCTCGGTCGACCCGCTTGCCGCGCAGCGGATCGAGGTGGTGCGCGGTCCGGCCTCGTTGCTCTACGGCAACAACGCGCTCGGCGGCGTGGTGAACGTCGTCTCCAATGATGTGCCGACCTCGGTGCCGACGCACATCGAGGGCTTCTTCGGCTCGCAGGGCGAGTCGGTGACGCCCGGGGCGGCGGTGAGCGTGGGGATCACGTCGCCGCTCGGCGCGCGCAGCGCGCTCTCGTTCCGCGGCGGCTATCGCGACATGGGCGCGCTCCGCACCGGTGGCGCGGCCACGCTGGAGGGCACCGACTCGCGCGCGAGCAACGGTACGGTGGGCTATGGCTACATCGGAGAGCGCGGCAATATCGGCCTCGCCGTCCGCCTGTACGACTTCGACTACGGCATCCCCGCCGAGGCGGGGGATCCCGAGGCGGGGATCCGCGTGAATGGCCAGCGACGTGCGCTCAGTGCGCGCGGCGGCGTGCAGTTCGCGAACGCGGCGCTGCCCTACCTGCGCGTGGAGGGGACGGCCCAGGACTACCAGCACGACGAGATCGAGCCCGACGGGGCGATCGGCACCCACTTCGAGTTGCGCACGCAGACGCTCAACGCGCAGGCGTCGACCGCATTCGGCCGCTTCAAGGGCGCGATCGGCCTGCAGGGGCTCTTCAAGCAGTACGCGGCGACCGGCGAGGAGGCCCTCACCCCGGCGGCCGATTCGCGCGGCCTCGGAGCGTTCGTCTACCAGGAGATCGTCGTGCGCGAGACCGGCTCGTCGCACCCGGATCACAAGGGTGACGTGAACCTGCAGCTTGGCGCGCGCTGGGACGACTACTCCATCGCCTCGCGTGCCGGCGAGGCGAAGTTCGGGCCTGGGCGCACGGTGGACTTCCGCAACGGGTCCGGTTCGGTCGGCCTCAGCTGGGCCGCGACCAAGGCGGTCACGCTGAGCGGTTCAGTCGCGCGCGCCTTCCGGGCGCCGACGGTGGAGGAGCTCTACTCCAACGGCGAGCACCATGCGGCCGGCACCTACGACCTGGGGAATCCGGCCCTGCGCTCGGAGACGAGCTCGGGCGCCGAGGCGATCATCCGCGTGCGCACCGCGCGCGTGACGGCGCAGCTGTCGGCCTACGCCAACCGGATCGACGATTACGTGACGCCAAGCATCGTGGGCGACACGCTCGTCGACGGCGAGCTCGTGCCGCTCAACCGCATCTCGCAGGCGGACGCGAAGCTCTCGGGCGTCGAAGGCTCGATCGAGTCGCGGCTTGGCGACGCCCTCGTCGCGAGCCTGATGGGAGACGTCGTGCGCGGCGAGTTCGGCGGCGGTGACGCGCTGCCCTTCATGCCGCCCGCGCGCATCGGGGCC
>LNFD01000004.1 GCA_001464255.1 Actinomycetales bacterium Ga0077552
AGCTCGTCGAGGCGGGGTGGGAGGTGCACGGCCTCGCGCGTCGCGGCAACTCGATGGTCGAGGGCGTCGTCCCGATCCAGGCCGACCTGCTCGATGCTGAGGCGACCGCCGCGGGCCTCGCGGGCCTGCGCCCCGAGATCGTGATCATCACGGCCTGGATCCGCAAGGACACCGAGGCCGAGAACATCGCGGTCAACAGCGCGACCCTGCGCAACCTCTTCGCGGCGCTCGAGCCCGACGGCGGCGTGCGGCACGTCGCCCTGCTCACGGGCCTCAAGCACTACCTCGGCCCGTTCGAGGACTACGCGACCGGCGTGAAGGCCGAGACCCCCTTCAAGGAGTCGGAGCCGCGCCTGCCGAGCCCGAACTTCTACTACGCGCAGGAGGACGAGCTCTTCGCCGCCGCCGAGCGCATGGGCTTCACCTGGAGCGTGCACCGCTCGCACACCGTCTTCGGCTTCGCGGTCGACAACGCCATGAACATGGTGCTGACGCTCTCGGTCTATGCGACCATCTGCAAGGAGCTCGGGCAGAAGTTCATCTACCCCGGCTCCGTCGAGCAGTGGAACTTCGTCACCGACGTCACCGACGCCGAGCTGCTCGGCGAGCAGCTCGTGTGGGCCTCGACCCACGATGAGGGCGCCAACGAGGCCTTCAACATCGCCAACGGCGACGTCTTCCGCTGGCGGTGGCTCTGGCCGCAGATCGCCGAGCACTTCGGGGTCGAGTGGGAGGGCCCGACGGGCACGCCGCGCACCCTCGTCGCCTCCATGACCAAGGTCGCCCCCGAGGTCTGGGCGCGCATCGCCGAGCGCGAGGGCCTCGTCGAGAGCGACGTGAGCAAGCTCGCGTCGTGGTGGCACAGCGATAGCGACCTCGGCCGCGAGGTCGAGTGCATCACCGACATGACGAAGAGCCGCGAGGCCGGGTTCCTCAACTTCCGGTCGACGCGCACGAGCTTCTTCGACACGGTCGCGCGCTACCGCGAGGCGAAGCTGCTGCCGTAGAGCGGGTCGACATGACGAAGGGGGCGGATGCGCACAGCATCCGCCCCCTTCCGGTTCGCGCGCGGCCGACCCGAACGGACGCGCGCGACCGCACTACAGCGACGCGTCGAACTCGATGTGCGCCTTAATCGTCTGCGCGGGGTTGCGCGCCGCCGCGACGGCCTCGGTCGCCGAGTCGACGTCGAAGCGCTGCGTCACGAGCGACGTGAGGTCGATGTTCGCCTGCGCCATGAAGCGAAGGGTGTCGGGCCAGACGCCGGGCGAGCCGATCGAACCCGTGATCGTGAGCTCTTTCGACTGGATGAGACCGAGCTTCGCCGGCGCCTCGCGCCCCACGTCGATGCCGATGTAGCCGACGCGGCCCTTGAAGGCGGCGATCTCGAGCGCCTGCGCCATGACCTCGGGACGACCCGTCGCCTCGATCACGACGCTCGCGCCGCGGCCCCCCGACTCGCGGTCGAGCACCGCGGCCAACTCGTCGGGCGAGACCGCGAAGTGGGCCCCCAGCGACAGGGCCTTCTCGCGGCGGTGCTCGCTCGGCTCGACGACGATCGTCTTGGCGCCGAGCTTGGCCGAGGCGGCCGTGACGCACAGGCCGATCGGTCCGGCGCCGAGCACGACGAGGGTGTCGCTGGCATTGACGTTGCCCACGCGCATGAGCGCGTAGTAGGCGACGCTGAACGGCTCGACGAGCGCGGCGTTGGTCCACGAGACGCCCTCGGGCAGCTTGTGCAGCCAGGACTCCTTCGCCACGAAGAACTCGGCGGCCGCGCCGCTGATCGAGAAGCCGAAGTGGTCGTCGCCGATGACGCACTCGCCGACGACGCCGTCGCCCTTCGTCAGGCCAGTGACCTTCGACCCCACGGCCATGACCTCGCCCGACCACTCGTGGCCGGGGATGATCGGGTACTGGAAGGGGATGATGTAGCGCCCCTCGAGCAGCTCGATGTCGCTGTGGCAGACCCCGACCGAGCGCGCGGCGACGAGCACCTCGTCGTCGGCGATCTCGGGGATGGGCAGCTCGTCGACCTGCGGGGTGTCGACCGAGACGTACTGCAGTGCCTTCATGAGAGTGGGGCTCCTTGAACTCGTAGGGGTGATCAGAAGGCGCGGACGAGGACCTTGACCTGGTCGCCGGTCGGCGACAGCAGGGTCTCGAAGCCCTTCTCGACGATGTCGGCCATGTCGATCTTCGCGCTCACGACCTTCTCGACATCCATGCGACCGCGACCGATGAGGTCGATGATGCGCGGCCAGTCGGTGACCGGGTAGCACCACGGG
>LNFD01000005.1 GCA_001464255.1 Actinomycetales bacterium Ga0077552
GTGCAGGCCCGTCTGCGAGATGTTGCCGGATGCCCGGACCGAGGCCAGGGCGGTCTGCAGCGCGATCTCGTTGCCCGAGCACTCGATGACCGCATCGACGCCGATGCCGCCCGTGCGGTCGCGCAGCTCGGCGGCCACGTCGGTCGAGCGCGGGTCGAGCAGCTCGCCCACGTCGAGCGACCGCGCGAGCTCCTGGCGCTTGGGGTTGACCTCCGACATGTAGACGGTGGCGCCGAGGGATGCGGCGTAGAGCGAGGCGAGCGCGCCGATCGGGCCGAGCCCGGTCACGAGCACGGTGTCGCCGGGGCGCACCTGGGCCTTGTCGACGCCGTAGGCGGCGA
>LNFD01000006.1 GCA_001464255.1 Actinomycetales bacterium Ga0077552
GTACGACACCGGAGGGGGCTCCGCCAGTAGGGTGAAACCCGTTCGTACTAGAGCGAACGTTTATCATGTCACCCGAACGGGGTACTCCCGTGATCCCGGCCGGGCGGCAACCCGGGGGGAACTCGCACCATGGCCTTCATCACCGCACACCGCCGCTCGCGCCGCATCATGCCGAGCGTTGCGGTCGTCGCTCTCGTCACGCTGTTCGCGCCCTTCGTCGCGTTCCAGCCGGCCGTCGCCGCCGAGGGCGACCCCGACGAGCCCGTCTACGTGCAGTTCGAGAAAGAGGCGATCCCTGCCGCCGCCGACTCTGCCGTCGTTCCCGGCGGCACCGTCACCTACCCGAGACCGACTGCCTCGACCTCACGCTCGACGATGTCGTGCCCGAGCCGCTCGAGCTGCAGACCGTGACGACGGCCCAGTCGATCCCCCCGATCGAGGTCGACATCACGGGCAACACCTTCTCGGTGCGCGTGGTCGACGAGCTCGGCGGCGGCCTCGTGGGCTTGCAGGCGGGCACCGGCATCCAGCTCAATGCGACCGCTACCGTGCCCGCCGACCTCTCGGCAGACTTCGACGGCGTCATCCTGCCCAACACCGCCACCGTCACGGTCTCGAACCGCGAAGACCTCGCGCTCGACCCGCCGCGGCCGAGCACGATCGAGTCGAGCGCCGAGGTGCGCCTCGCCGTCGACCTGACGCTGGCCTCGCAGGTCACCAAGAGCATCACCCCCGAGTCGGCGACCGCCGTGCAGGGCACGCCCGTGGCGATGACGCTCGGAGCGACCAACTCGAGCAACGGCTCGGTCGACGCGCTCGTCATCCAGGAACCGGCCGACCTCGCCTCGACCGTGCTCGACACCCTGCAGGCCACCGGCCTGAGCGGCGTCACGTTCCCGTCGGGCGCCGACCGTATCCGGGTCGACTGGTACGACGGCGCGGTGTGGACCACCGGTACGGCATCGGCCACGGCGGCGCTGCCGAGCGGGATCGCGCCGGCCGACATCCAGGCCCTGCGCTTCACCTTCACGAGCTCGACCGGCGGGCGCATCGCCGTCGGCGCCACGGCCGCCATCACGGTGGATGCCGCGCTCTCGGCCTCGGCCGCCCTCGTGACCGAGCCGACGACGGTCGTCAACACGGCGTCATCGTGGGTCAGCCTCGCCGCTGCGACCACCCCGCCCGTGCAGGCGAGCGATTCCCTCGTGATCGGGCCGCCGAGCATCCGCCCCCTCGCGACCAAGCAGTTCGGCACGACCTCCGTGATCGGCGGCCAGCAGGTGCTCGTGACCCTCGGCGGCTCGAACGGCGGCGACTTCGGGCTGCGCGAGCTCACGCTCACCGAGCCCTCACCCGGCACGACCTCGCTCGCCGACCAGGGGCTGAGCTTCGGCAGCTGGGTGACGGCCGACATCGAGTGGCCGGTCGGCGCGACGAGCGCCGAGGTGAGCTACCGGTACGAGGGCGACCTCGACTTCAGTGCCGCCCTCACGACGACCACGGTCGACACGCTCCCCGCCCCCGTCGACCTGGCGGCGGTGACCGACATCCGCGTCCGGTTCCTCAGCACGCTGCCGCAGGGCATGGCACCGGGTCAGTACGCCGTTCTCCCGTTCCTCGCCATGAGCGACCCGGTCGTGAGCGATGCCACGACCGTCAACGAAGTGCGCGTCGATGTCGTCACGCTCGCCGACGAGACCGCGTCGGCCGTCGCGACCGACGACCTCACGCGCCGCACGTCCCGCGTCAACACCGAGATCTCCAAGACGGCGCTGCCCGACGAGCTGTACTCGATCGCGGGCGCGACGACGCTCATCTCGCTGCCCGCGCGCGTGACGCCCCTGCCGACCGCCGCGGTCGACCCGACGGCCTCGACGGTGGGCTCGACCGCGCTCGTCATCACCGACCCGCTCGACACCGCGACCGACGACTTCTTCGAGTGGTTCGACCTCACCGCCATCGTCGCTACGGCGGTGCCGGGCAGCACGCTGCTGAGCGTCGAGTACTTCGACGGCTCCGTGTGGGTGCCGCTGCCGGGGGCGACCGACATCGCCGGCCCCTCGTTCTTCTCGACGACCATCGACCCCGCGCTGCGCGAGGTCATCGAGGGTGTGCGCTTCACCTACCGGCACGCCGCCTACGACACGCTCGGCACCCTGCTCAACCCGGGGTTCAGCGCGCAGCCCAACCTGCGCGTGACGCTGCGCGACCAGCTGCGCGACGGCTCGGGCGAGGCCGCCTCGTCGACGCGCCTGGTGCCGATCGACATCGACAACGCCGCGCAGAGCCGCGTCTCTAACCCCACGGCCGACCCGACGGAGGCCACCGACGACACCGTCGAGACTGTTCGCCTGCTGCCGACGGCGACCGAGGGGGGCGACGGCACGGGTAACGTCGCCGCGATCAGCAAGGCCTGGCTGCCGGTGACGAGCACCGGCACCGAGGCCGTCAACGCGCGGTCGGCCGACCAGGCCACGACCGAGATCTCGTGGGGCACCGGCGGCGCCTCCTTCGACTCCGTCGTCATCTCCGACTCGGCGAGCGACCCGGCGGCGACCCCCGTCGCCGACACGGTCTTCGACGCGTTCGACCTCGTGCGCATCCCCGCGATCTCCTCGGGCATGGATCCCTTGCTGACGTACGACCGCATCGTCGGCGTCGAGCTGTACCTGCCCGGCTCCGGGTGGACGGCCGCGAGCGGCAACCCGTGCGCGGGCAGCGCGTGCGACGGCACCTTCCCCGGCTACACCCTGACCCCGACCGAGCGGGCCGCAGCGACCGGCGTGCGCCTGATCGTCGAGGAGAGCCCGACGCGCGCCGCGCGCATCGGCAGCAACCCGGCAGCGCCTCCCGTCGGCTCGGGCGTCGCCCCCTCGATGGCGCTGAGCCGCGACGTGCGGCTGGTCTTCGAGGTGCGCGACGTGCGGCGCTCCGACCCCGCGGTCGCGGTGCTCGGTGCGACGCGCCTGGCGGAGTACAACATCCCGGGCCAGGTCGGCCAGGTGCGCAACACGGCGCGCTTCGAGGGGCGCGATGCCGCGGATGCGGTGCTCCTGTCGCGCACGGCCGCTGACGACATCCTCATCCTCGACACGCCCATCACCGTCGAGATCTCGAAGACGTGGGTCGACGGACCGCTGGGCACCCCGCCCCCCGGCACGCCGCAAGCGCTGTACCCGCGGGCCCGCATGACCGTCGTCGCGAGCAACGAGTCGGTCTCGCGCGTCGACGAGCTGTCGGTCGCCGACCCGGTGGCGGCAACGGACCCCTTCGACGCCGTCAACCTGTACGACATCGTCTCGATCACCGTGCCCTCGGGCGCGACCGCGAGCGAGGTGCTGCTGACCACCTCGAGCGGCACGACCTCGTACTCGATCGCCGCGGCGCTCGCGCTCACGACGGCGCAGCTCGTCGACGTCATCGGCATCGAGGTCGTGCACACGGGCCGCATCGCGGTGCAGGCGGAGACGCGCATCGTGCTCGACACGCAGCTGCGGGCGACGCTGCGCAGCGCCCCGGGCACGATCGTCGACTCGGTGAGCAGCGACGTCATCGACAACACCGCCGAGGCGCGCATCGTCGACCCCGGCGGCGTGACGATCCCGCCGGACGGCGAGACTGTCAACACCATCACGGCACAGGCCTCGGCGTCGGTCTCGGTCGTCGACTTCACCTACGGCGTGACGGCCACCAAGGGCATCGTCGCCGACACCACGGCGACCCCTGGCACGCCCGCGACCCAGATCGAAGGCAACTCGCGCGTCGCGACGATCACGCTCACGGGTCAGCCCTCGGGCACCGTGCGGTCGACCGACATGCTGTTCGAAGACATCAGCCCGACCTTCTGGAACGCCTACACCTTCACGGCATTCGGGTCGAACTCCTTCGCCACGCCGATCAACCGCGTCAAGCTCGATGTGCTCGTCGGAGTCGACTACGTCGTCGACGGCGTCACGGGCGACATCTCCGTCGAGTGCGGCGGCAGCGCGACCCTCGACGCCTGCTGGGTCACCGGGGCGTTCGCGAGCTCGCTCGCGCTGCCGACCCTGCCGCCCGGAGCGACCACGGCCGACATCCGGGGCATCCGCGCGCAGTACACGCGCGCTGACGGCGCGACGTGGGAGCGCCCGTTCAACCCCGCGCAGACGCTGCGCTTCACCGCAACTCGCCGCGACGTGCTCGTGGCCCCTGTGGGCGAGCCCGTGCCGTCGACCCTCTACGTGTACACCGAGCCCGCTCCGGGCGAGGCCACCATCGGCGTCTTCACGAACGACCTCACGGTGACCTCGTGGGCCGACAACGGGGTGGATGCTCCGCTCTGGCAGGCGACCGACGACGACACGAAGCAGCTGCTGTTCCAGCACCGGCCCGCCAAGGTGCAGATCGTCAAGACCCCGTACGGCCCGCTCACGCTCGGCGCCCCCATCCCGTACGAGATCGAGGTGACCAACCGCGGCACCGGTCTCGACAAGCAGCTCACGGGGCTCGAGATCGTCGACCTCATCCCGGTCGACGACCCGCCGCTCGGCCCGCAGCTCGTGCTCGGCACCGATCCCGAGACGGGTCTGTCGTACCTGCCGCACGAGGTCATCGAGATCGAGGTGCTCGACGAGGCGAACCAGCCCGTCGCGGCGCCGAGCTTCACCGCCGCTCTCGGCACGGCCGAGCCGAGCGGGCAGCCGCTCACGATCACGATCGACCCGGCGTTCGTGCTCGAGCACGACTCCGGCAGTTCTTCGAGGCCGGTAGCGCGACCGAAAACTTCGTGCTCAACACCGCGACCGTGACCTCCGACCAGCCCTTCGACGAGTGCACCCCGGCGACCGACGGCGTGCTGCAGTCCACGATCCTGCGCGTCGAGTCGTGCAGCGCGACGACGCGCGTGTGGGCCCTCCCGAGCGCGCCCATGACGATCATCAAGGGCGTCAAGGGCGTTGAGGCGGGCCCGCTCGACGCCGACGGCGTGCCCCTCGTCGACCCCGACACGCTCGCGCCGTACGACGACCTCGGCGTCATCAAGACCGTGCCGGCGAACCCGGCCGACTGCTCGACGCCGACCCTGGCGGTCGACGGTGAGCTGTACTACCGGTACCCCTGCGTGCCGATCACCCGCCCGGGCGGCACCGAGGAGTGGGTGGGCTACTTCTTCAACGCGGGCAACGTGCGGGTGAACCAGATCTCGTCGATCGACGTGCTGCCCCGACCGAACGACCGCGGCGTCATCATCAACGATGCCCGCAGCTCCCGGTGGACGCCGATCCTGCTCGAGCGCCCGCGGCTGGTCGGCTGGCCTGACGAGGCACTGACGGTGTACTACACCGACCGCCTCGACATGGCGACGCCCGCCTGCAACGGCGCCGACATCCAGAGCGATCTCGGCATGTCACCCACCAGCAGCCCCCCCATGGTCGAGGCCTACTGGCCGTGCATCTCGAGCAGCGCGCCCGGCGGTCTTCTCGATCGCCAGAACGCGACCACCGGCTGGCAGGTCATGCCCGCCGACCCTTCGGCGGCGCTGCTCGAGAGCGTCGTGGCCATGAAGTTCACGGTCGACTTCGAGGTCGGCGGCATCACGCCCGTCGGCCTCGCCCCGGGGGAGTCGATCTCGATCGCCTACCGCACCCGAACGGCACTCGAGCCGGCGCTGCGCGAGACCGATGCCAACCTCGCGCGCGATTCGATCGCCTACAACTCGATCGCGGGAGCCGCGCGCGGGTTCGACGGCGTCAACGACCTGCCCTACCGTTTCGTCACCGAGCCCCGCAAGGTCGGCATCGCCCTCGCGACGGGTGCGGTCGACCTCGCCAAGGTCGTCGACGGCGCGGCCGAGTCGTTCGCGCCGAGCACCTTCCGCATCGCGCTGGCCTGCACGGTCGACATCGACGGTGCCGGAACAGAGCACGCGCCCGAGCCGATCCAGCTGCTGAACAGCGCGGGAGCGAACCGCTCGCCGTTCACGCTCACGGGCGACGCCGCGGCGACGCGCATCCTGGGCATTCCGCTCTACGCGGTGTGCGACGTCAGCGAGGTCGGCACGACGGGTGCGACCGAGACCACGTTCTCGCGTCAGCAGGTCGTCGCGCGTGCCCTCGGGTCGAGCCCCTCGACCGTCGTCGATCCCGTGCCCGCGTTCACCGAGCGCCCGGCGATCGAGCAGAGCACCGTCACCAACACCTACGACGAGGCATCCCTCACGATCACGAAGACCGTGAACATGAACGGCGCGGTCAACGAGGCCGGCAACCCCGTCATGCAGTCGAGCTTCTCGTTCAGCATCGCCTGCACCTACGACACCGGCTCCGGGCCGGTGGCGCTCACCGTGACGCCATCGACGTTCACCCTCAACAACGGTGGGTCGCGCACCTACACCGATCTGCCAGCCGGTGCGGTCTGCACCGTCACCGAGACCCAGACGCGCAGCGCGACGGTCACGAAGGTCGTCACCGTCGGCGGCGTCGCGGGTTCGTCGACGAGCGGCGCGACGGCGTCGGGCATCGTGCTGGCGCCCGACACCGAACTGGGCGCCCCCACCAACGCGGTCGACTTCACCAACTCCATCGCTGTCGGGTCGCTCACCGTCACCAAGGCGATCACGGGGGCGGGAGCCTCCGAGTACGGCGACGGTGTCTTCACGGTCCGCGTCAGCTGCACGCGCTCGTCGGCGGCGGCCTCGCCCGTCACTGCTGGTGCCCCCGCGAACTCCGTCTACTACGGCCTGCTGACGTTCAGCGCCTCGACCGTGCTGTCGCGCACGATCGACAACCTGCCCGCGGGTTCGTCGTGCACGATCACCGAGACCGTGAACGCCGGCGCCACGCAGGTCACCAACCCGACGAACGTCACGATCGTCGGGGGCTCCACCGTCTCGCGCACCGTGACCAACCGGTTCGACCTCGCCTCGATCACGGTCGGCAAGACCGTGCAGACGGCCGCGGTCGATGCTGAGGGCGCCCCGGTCTACCCGGCTGATCCCTTCGCCTTCTCGGTCGCGTGCACCTTCCAGGGCGAGACCGTGCTGGCCACCGGCTTCGCTTCGTCGCCGATGACTTTCACGCTGCGGCACGACGAGACCCGCACCCTCACAGGATTGCCCGCCGGCGGAGCATGCTCGGTCACCGAGACCGACGATCAGGATGCCGACTCGACCTCGGTGCTGCGCACCGTCAACGGCACGGCGACCTCGATCGACGGCACGACCGCCACGATCGCCTCGCTGGCGGCCGACTCCACGAGCCCGGTGACGCGCAACACGACCCAGTTCACGAACCGCTACGGCGTCTCGAGCTTCACGATCAGCAAAGACGTGATCGGCGGCGGCGTCGACCAGTTCGCCCCCGCCTCGTTCACGGCGGCGCTGTACTGCGAGACCGCCGACGGTGTCGTCTCCTTCGATGGCGACGTGATCGAGAACCTCGCCGACGGCTCCACCTGCAGCGTGTTCGAGCGTGACCCCGGATTCGCGTTCACGGGCGCCGACGCGCACCGCATCGTCGACGACGAGGGCACCGTGATCGACGGCGCCGACATCGTCATCACGGCGGTCGAGCCGGGGCGCGTCACGCTCGAGAACTACTACTTCACGGGCGAGCTCGAGGTGACCAAGTCGACGGTCGGTGCGGGCGCCGGATTCGGTGACGGGCCGTTCGAGGTGACGCTCGTCTGCGAGCGCGACGGCATCGATGTCGACATCGTCGGGGGAGCGACGCGGTCGATCACTCCGGGAGGCACCGTCAGCTACACGCTGCTGCCCTCGGGTGCCGAGTGCACGCTGACCGAGACGGACCCGGCCGGGGCGACCTCGAGCCGCATCCTCGACGAGAACGGCGCTGTGCTGACCGAGGACGTCAGCGCGGGCCGCACCTTCACCGTCGAAGTCGCCGAGAACCAGTTCGACGCGATCGACGACCAGCCGCAGCCCTCTCTCGAGGTGGAGAACACCTTCGAGCTCGCATCGCTCACCGTCTCGAAGTCGGTCGAGACCGACGCGGTCGATGAGGCCGGCACGCCCATCGCCTACGGTCCGTTCCCGGTCGCCGTGGATTGCCTCTTCGAGGGCGACGCCGTCTTCGGCACGGGCTACGACGCCGACTCGCCGATGGTCACGAGCCTCGCCGACGGTGGCACCTGGACGATCGAGGAGACGGACGCGATGGATGCCGCGAGCACCGAGCTCGTGATCATCGTCGACGGTTCCGACCCCGACTCCGTCGACGGCGCGACGACCGATGTCGTGCTCGGCACCACGAGTTCGGTCGCCATCACGAACGCCTACTCCGTCGGCTCGATCGAGCTGTCGAAGCAGGTCGTCGGGGCGGGTGCCGATGCGTGGGCGGATGCTCCCTTCCAGCTCGACGTGACCTGCGTGCTCGACGACCGAACCGGAGAGCGCACCGTCTTCTCCGACTCGTTCACGATCGCGCGGGGTGACGACCCCATCATGATCGACAACCTGGCCACCGGCGCCCTCTGCACGATCACCGAGAGCGCGACGGGCGGTGCCTCGTCGACGACCATCACGGTCGACGACGGCGAGCCGGTGCCCGGCACGACGACCGACGTTCTCGTGGCTGACGCGGCGATCGAGGTCGTCGTGACCAACACGTTCGCGCTCGGCGAGGTTCGCGTCGAGAAGCTGCGCGATGGCGCGGGTGCGGCGACGTGGGGCGACGGGCCTTTCGAGGTCGAGCTCACCTGCGTGCGCGACGTCGACGGTGCTGAGGAGCAGATCGACATCCCGGGCGGCGCGGTGCGCGAGCTCAGCTCCGACTCGCTCTTCGCGGCGGTCTACACCGACCTGCCCCTGCACGCCGAGTGCTCGGTCGTCGAGACCCGCAGCGCCGGGGCGACCCGCACGGCGATCGACCTCGAGGTCGTCACGGTCGCGGCTGAGCCCGTCGGTTTCGTCATCACCAACACCTTCGAGGTGGGTGCCGTGAGCGTCGAGAAGACCTTCGCCGGCGACGGCACGGGCATCTACGTGCGCGGGCCCTTCGAGGCGACGCTCGCGTGCACGCTCGCGATCGATGGCGTCGTGACCGAGCTCGACATCCCGGGCGGCGCGACGCGCGAGCTCACCGTCGAGAACGGCTACCGCAACGACACCGTGACCGAGTCGCGCACGGGCGGTGCGACGAGCACGCAGACCACCGACGGAACCTTCACGGTCGTCGCCGACGAGACGCACGCCGTCGGCATCGAGAACACCTTCCTGCTCGCGGCCTTCTCGATCACCAAGGAGATCACCGGCCCGTTCGCCTTCGAGGCGAAGGACTCGGTGTTCCTCATCGAGACCTCGTGCATGTGGGAGCGCGACGGCGAGCTCGTTCCGATGCTGCCGGGCGACTGGTCGACCGATGACGGCGCCACCGGTGACGACCCGCTCGACGGGGCTGACAACGAGCAGCCCGAGAAGCCGACGAGCGTGCGCTCCGAGATCTCCGAGGGCGTCACGGTGTCGTTCGAGAACCTGCCGGCGAGCTCGGTGTGCACCATCACCGAGGTCGACAGCGGCGGAAGCCCAGCTCGTCTGGCTCGGCGGGGTGCTGCAGCTCGGCGACCTCATGCTCGAGGGCGGCGAGACCGACGCGACGCTGTCGAACGTGTTCCTCACCACCCTCGCGCTGACGGGCGCGGTCGAGGTCATGCTGTGGCTCTGGGTCGTCGCCGCCCTCATGTTCGGCGGAGTCGTGTTGCTCACGATCGCCCGCCGACGGGCCTCAGCGGTCTAGCCCCAGGGGTCCGCACCCGGTGCGGAAACGGCCGGGCCCCGGCAGAGCGGAAGC
>LNFD01000007.1 GCA_001464255.1 Actinomycetales bacterium Ga0077552
TCTCGACGGCTATCGGCAACGAGGCTAGTTCGAGACCAAGAACCTCCCGAGCACCGTGCGCCCGTCAGAGGAGTAGACCGGAATCTCCCACCCGTCTGGGTATCGCTCGTCTCGCTCACGCTGCCACTCGAGGGCCTCTTCCGGGCTAGAGGGTTGCCCCGGCCAGTCGGGCCCGAATGCGTCGAGGTCGGTTGCTCGCGCGTATCCGACGAACGACGACCCGTCAGGCGCGATGCCGTCGACCGCGACGAGGTCAGGCTCCAGACCAATGCCGGCCACGCCGTAGGTCTCACCGGACGCATTGCGCCCGAGCGCGGTTGGCACATAGTTCACGTACTGCACAACGAGAAGCGCGCGCCCTTCGGGACCCGTCTGGGCGAAGAGTAGATGCGTGCCCGCGTCGAGAGGGAAGTCCATCGACGCGTTCCCCGAACCAGACGCCACATCAGCAGCTCGACAGTAGAGCGAGGGATTGTTGCCCGCCGGGTCGGTGCCCCAGCTAAACGCGCCGACCGTGAGGCACGAAATGGTGGCTCGAACGTGAGTCGCGCCGATTGGTCGGGCTGAAATGTCGACGGTGGCCTCACCACTGATCTCGTAGCTCGCGGTCTCGCCAAGAAGCGAGATGATCGGCATGCCCGGCAGCACTCCCGGAGGGGCCCCGACTTCGGCCCTAGCCATGTCATCGACCGGCGATGCGGCTTGCAGGCCCGTGACGGCCGCGGCCGAGACAGCGCCGCCTGCGACCAGTCCGACGATCAGCAACGACGTCCCCGTGATCCATCCGGGAACCCGACGCGCTGCGGTGTGCGCGTTCACGGCCACGGCTTGTTCGAGTTGAGCGCGCATCGCGTCACTCCGGACGACTGAGAATTCCGGGTTCATGTTGCCTCCGCTATTGAGAAGTGAGGGTGCGAGTCGCGAAGCCGCCGTCGCGCTCGAGACAGGCGGGTCTTCGCCGCGCCATAGGTGAGTCCGACAGCATCGGCTGCCTCGGCGAGAGCGAAGCCTTCGATGGCTGTCAGCGTGATGAGCGCGTGGTCGACCGCAGGGAGCCGAGCGAGCGCGGTGTTCAGGGCATCGGTCGCGGGCTTGGTGTCGAGGTGCTCATCGACTGCCGGTGAGAAGTCGTGCTCCACTTCAGGAGCAGGCAGCGCCGCGAGGAACCGCTCGTACCGGCGCCGGCTGCGGCGTGCGTTTCGCGCAACGTTTCCTGCTGTGACAAGAAGCCACGGCAGCAGCGAGCGGTTGACAAAGCGTGCCGATTGGCGATGACGCCACAGCTCGAGGAAGACGACTGCCGTGAGGTCCTCTGCATCCGCTGGGATGGGGCTCGAACGCAATAGCACTCGAAACACTCGATCCCGGTGCTGCTCGAACAGCACGCCGAACGCGCGTTGGTCTCCACCGAGAACGCGGTCCCACAGTGCTCGATCGTCATGCTCCACATCTCGATAGTGTCCGCTCGACCCAGTGGGTTACATCTCGTTCAGCGAAACGCGAAAGGTGTATGCTTGTGGGCATACGTATGAAGGAGCACGTCGTGAGCACGCTTATTCGGCACCAGCGCGAGCGCTCAAGCGTGAGCGTGCGCGAACTGGCTCGTCGCCTCGACGTGAGCCCCGCAACCGTGCAGAACTATGAGCGTGCGGAGGCGGGCGGTCGTATCCAGCTCGACACTCTGCGGCGTGTACTCGGCGCGCTCAATGCAACCGTGAGCGTCCGCGTCAGTGCGGCGACGACTCCGAGGCTGGAGCGCCGCGAAGAGCGCGTCGCGCTCGAACTGCATAAGAAAGTTGCCGAGCGTCTGCTGCGCGACACGGATGCGACTCTCGCTGGCGTCGAACGCGTCGCAACAGAAGCCCGCAGCAGAGTTGATCCCTACACGGCCGGGCTGCTGGACGAGTGGATGCTCCTTGCTGGTGCACGGGATCTACCCGGCCTCTTGCATGCGATGACCTCAACGGATCAGCACTCGATCGACATGCGGCAGGTCGGCCCCTTCAACGGGGTGCTAAGCGAGTCCGAGCGACTCGATGCGATACGACGAGCACGCTGATGGCGACGAACGGCGACCTGCACACAGCGCTTCGCGAGGCGAGTCGTCTTGTTCGAGGCGGGCGTTTCCTGGTGATCGGTAGTCAGTCTTTACTCGGCAGCTTCACGCACGACGTTCTGCCTGCCGCCGCGACGGCATCTCTCGAGTTCGACATCGCCGTGTTCGGAGACGTCAATTCGCAGGCAGCTGATCGCATCGACGGCGTCTTGGGTGAATGGTCTGACTTCCATGATGAGCACGGGTTCTACGTGCAAGGGGTAGACGTCGACACGGCGGTGTTGCCCGAGGGTTGGCAG
>LNFD01000008.1 GCA_001464255.1 Actinomycetales bacterium Ga0077552
GAAGCTCGGCGAGCCGGTCGATGAGGCGCTCGGCGCCCTCGTCGCGGCGCTCAACGCCGCCGCCGGTGCCGGCACGTGGAGCTTCGTGCCCACGCCCGCAGGCCTCACCGACGCCGCGATCGTCGACGCCATCACGAACGCGATCATCTACCGCACCGCCTCTGTGACCCCCGTGGGCGAGAGCGCGACGCAGATCGATGAGACGGTGTGGGACATCGCGCGCGAGCCGATCGCCCAGACCTTCGACGCCGACGGCTTCGTGTTCACCGTCATTGCCAACCACTTCAAGTCGAAGAGCGGCTCGGGTGCCGAGCCCGCTGACGGGCAGGGCCGCTTCAACGCAGGCGCTCAAGGCCTTCGCTGAGGACCTCGCCGACGATGCGCAGCGCAGCGAGAACGTGCTGCTGCTCGGCGACTTCAACGCCTACAGCGAGGAGGACCCGATCGAGGTCTTCACCGATGCGGGCTGGAGCGACCTCGTCGCCGACCTCACCGACGGGCAGTACACCTACACCTTCGACGGCGAGCTCGGTTCGCTCGACCACGCGATCGCGAGCCCAGCGCTCGCGGCGCAGGTGACGGGCGCCGGTGTCTGGGCGATCAACGCCGCCGAATGGGGTGAGCGCGGCTACTTCGGTACCGCGGCCGACCCCGCGAGCCCGTTCCGCTCGAGCGACCACGACCCCGTCGTCGTCGGCCTCAGCACGACCCCGCCCCCGGTCGAGATCGACATCCTGACGATCAACGACCTGCACGGCCGACTCGAGGCCGGTGGTGGCGCCGCGGGCGTCGCCGTCCTCGGCGGGCTCGTCGAGGCGACGAGGGCGGCCAATCCGAACACACTGTTCATCTCCGCCGGGGACAGCATCGGTGCGTCAACGTTCACCTCGTTCATCCAGAACGACGAGCCGACGCTCGACGCGCTCAACGCGATGGGGCTCGACCTCAGCGCGCTCGGCAACCACGAGTTCGACCAGGGCCGTGCCGATGTCGATGACCGGGTCATCCCGAACTCCGACTTCCCGTACCTCGGCGCGAACATCTACGAGAAGGGCACGACTACCCCGGCGTACCAGGAGTACGAGGTCATCGAGGTCGACGGCGTCGATGTCGGCTTCATCGGGGTACTCACCGAGAGCATGCCCTCGCTCGTGAGCCCCGCTGGCATCGCAACGCTCGACTTCGGCGACATGACGGCTGCCGCGGTGCGTGTGGCCGACCAGCTGCAAGACGGCGAGGCCGCGAACGGCGAGGCGGATGTCGTCATCCTCGTCGTGCACGAGGGGGCCCCGACCACCACGCTCGAGGCCGCCACCGGCGACACCGAGTTCGGCGACCTCATCACCGGCGTGCTCGGCAAGGTCGACGCGGTCGTCTCGGGCCACACCCACCTGCAGTACGACCTCGAGGTGCCGGTCCCCGGCACCGATGAGGTCATGCCGCTCATCCAGGGCGGGCAGTACGGCGAGGCCTACGGCCACCTCGAGCTGTCGGTCGATCCCGTGTCGAACGAGCTGCTCAGCATCACGGCCGGCGTGAAGCCGCTCGTGGGGGCGGCCCAGCCCGACCCGGAGATCGCAGCGATCGTCGCTGACGCGGTGGCCTTCGCGGCGGTGGCCGGCAACGAGAGTCTCGGCGAGATCACCGACGACTTCCTGCGCGGCATCGACTTGACGGCCCAGAACGGCGCGCAGAACGAGAACCGCGGCGCAGAGTCGACGCTCGGAAACGAGGTCGCCGACGCGCAGCTGTGGGCGACTCGAGACCTCGGCACCGAGGTCGCGGTCATGAACCCGGGCGGCCTGCGCGCCAACCTGCTCTACGCGGCCAGTGGCGAGCTCGACCCGGCGGGCAACCTCACGTTCCGTGAGGCCGCCAACGTGCAGCCCTTCGCCAACACGCTCTTCACCATGACGCTCACCGGTGCGCAACTGCGCTCGGTGCTCGAAGAGCAGTGGCAGCCCGCGGGCAGCAGCCGGCCGTTCCTGAAGCTCGGTGTCTCGTCGACGCTCGAGTACGACTACGACCCGACGAAGCCGGCCGGCGAGCGCATCGGCACGATGCTGCTCAATGGCGTGCCGGTGACGGCCGACCAGCAGGTTCGCGTCGTCGCGAACTCGTTCCTCGCGGCGGGCGGCGACAACTTCGCCACTCTCGCGCAGGGCACCGACCGCGCCGACTCCGGCCGGATCGACCTGCAGGCGTTCGTCGACTATGTCGGCGAGTTCTCGCCCGTGAGCCCCGACTTCGCCCAGCGCTCGGTCGGCGTCTCGATCAGCGCGCCCGATGCCGACGGCTACACCACCGGCGACTCGGTGACGCTCGCGCTCAGCTCGCTGCTGTTCACCAACCAGGGCGACCGTGAGGCCGAGGTGCTCGTGAGCCTCGGTGGCGAGGTGCTCGGCTCGGCGCCGATCGATGCGACGATCGTCGGCCGCACCGACGAGACGGGCCGTGCGACCATCACGTTCACGGTGCCGGAGGGCATCACCGGTGCCCAGCAGCTCGTGATCACGGTGCCCGACAACGGCACCGAGATCACCGTTCCGATCGAGCTCGCCACGCAGCTCGAGCAGATCACGGTCGAGCGCGATCCTCGCCTGCAGGGCGGTGCCGTCGTGGGCCGCACGGTGCGGACCGACGGTGGCCGCTTCTCGGTGGACGACGTCGAGCGCAGCTACCAGTGGCTGCGTGACGGCGCACCCATCGAGGGTGCCACCGCACCGACGTACCGGGTGACCGCCGCCGATGCGGGTGCGCGACTCTCGGTGCAGGTCACGGCGAGTGCCGAGGGCTTCGCCTCGGTCACCGCCACGAGCAACGACCGCGCGGTCGTGGCAGCGGGCTCGGTCACCCTCGGGGCGCCGGATCGCCTGTTTGTGACGACGCGCGGCACGGTCACCTACTCGGTGCAGGTCGTGGCGTCCGGCATCGAGCCGGTCGGAACGGTCTCCGTGCTCGACCGCGGCCGCATCGTCGGCACCATCGAGCTCGAGGCCGGTGACGAGGGTCGTGGAACGCTGGCGATCAGCGGGCTCGGGCGGGGCATCCATCTGCTGACGGCTCAGTTCGCCGGCACGGATGCTGTGCGCGGGTCGACCACGCTGGTCCCGATCCCGGTGTTCGTCTTCTAGCGGTCACCACGAACGGCGGGGCGGGGGAATACTCCCGCCCCGCCGTCGTTG
>LNFD01000009.1 GCA_001464255.1 Actinomycetales bacterium Ga0077552
CCGCGAGGGCGATGACGGGCACCGCGACCGAGCAGACCGCCCCGCCCGCGATGAAGAGCACGGCGGTGACGACGCCGGGGCGCCAGAGCAAGACGAGGGCCAGAAGCCCCACGGTGAGGAAGGGGGCGATGACGACCGGGATCTCCTCGGTGTAGCCGCGCGCGACGAGCACATCGATCATGATGAGCGCGGCGATCACTGCTCCGACCGCCGCGATGATCCGCTGCGTCGTGGCCAGGCCCCGTACGGTGATGCGCGCTGCGACCGCTCGGGGCAGCGCGACGCTGGTCACGGCCGCTCGCTGTCGACGTCGAAGGTGACGACGAGCGACTCGCCGCCCCGCCACTCGATGCGCCGCACGACCGACTTCACGGTCAAATAGTACGGCGCGAGCACCGCCGTGCGGCGGCCCTCGGGCAGGGCGAGTCCGACGGTGACGGCCACGGCGACGGCATCGTCGTCGGCCGGGGCGAGGTCGAGTCGGGCCCCGAATACGCCCGCCTCGGGGTCGCTGAACAGCCCGTCGACGAGGGCGATGATGGCCGCGCGCTGGTCGACGGTGATCGTGTCGGCGAGGCGGAACGGGTCGGTCACGTACACGGGGCGGCCGGCCACGTGCGCCGCGAGCCAGCTCTGGTCGCCGCGCTCGACGAGCGCGCTGCGCATGTCGCGCGCGAGGCGGGCCGCGGTGCGCCGGTCGCGGTCGTGCAGCGTCGCCGCGCTCTCGAGCCGATCGAGGAAGGGCACGACGGCGGTCGAGAACCGCCCGCCCGTGATGCGGTCGACCACGGCCGTCGCCGGCTCGATCGCGTCGTCGTCGGGGGCGGAGTCGCCCAGTCCCCGGCGCCAGCCGAGCACCGCCGTGACGAGCGTGCGGTTGAGCACGATGCCGCCGATCACCGCGAAGACGGGCGTGGAGGTGATGACGACGACGTCGGCGATCGGCAGGTCGCTGCCGCGCTCGCCCGCGACGAACCCGGCCGCGGCCGCCGTCGCGGCGACGACGAGCAGGGCTCCGGGCACGAAGACCCGCCCGGCCACGAAGGGGCTGGTCGCCATGACGACGAGGGATGCGCACACCGGCGCCCACCACAGCTCGAGGGCGAACAGGGGGTCGGCGGGCGACGGCAGCAGGGCATCCACGACCGGGAAGACCGCCTGCCGGTCGACGAGCGCGAGCGCCGACATCATGACGGCGAGCGAGGCGAGGCCGAAGATGAGCGCCGCGCGGCGCGTGCGGAAGCGGTCGCGCGAGGGTAGCGCCCCGCGGTGGATCGCGTAGGCCGCTCCCGTCATGACCACGACCGCGATGAGCTGGAAGGCCGGCCGGTAGCCGCCCTGGCCCCCGAGCGCCACTGCGGTGAGGCCGAAGAGGGCGATGACGAGCGTCACCCAGCTGCTCACGAGCGACGACGTGAGCCAGCTCTGGTCGCCGCGCTCGACGAGGGCGCTGCGCATGTCGCGCGCGAGGCGGGCGGTCACGATGCGGCCTCGATCGGCACCGAGAGCATGACGGTCGTTCCCGACTCGTTCGACCAGACGCGCGCCGCCCCGCCGACGCGCTCGAGGCGCCCGTGGATCGACTCGCGCAGCCCCAATCGGTCGTCGGCCACCTCGTCGACCGCGAAGCCGCGCCCGCCATCGACGACGAGCACGGTCACGGCGCGCGCGGTGCGGCCGACCGTCACCTCGGCGCGATCGGTGCCCGCGTGGCGCAGCACGTTCTCGAGCGCGGCCGTCATGGCCGCGAGCACGGCCTCGGCCGCCGCATCGCTCACGCTCGGGGTGCCGGCGATGCTCTCGGCCCCGGTCAGATCGACGCGCAGGCCCCGCCAGCGCAGCTCGTCGACGATCGCGAGCATCCGAGCCGCGATCGAGCCCTCGACGGGGGCGGCGCTGACGACGCCCACGGAGGTCGCGGTCGCCTGGGCCACGGCATCCAGATCGCGCCGGATGCCCTGCCGCACCCGATCGTCGAGCCGGGCGTCGTCGCGCTCGAGCAGGGTGAGCGAGGCGAGCACGGTGTCGTGCACGAGCGCGGCGGCCGCGCGCTCGCGCTGCCGGGCAGCGTTCTGGCGGCGCGAGAGCGCCGCCGCATCCGGCAGCTCGGGTACCCGGTCGCGCCGCCGCCGACCGCCGATGGCGATCACGGCGTAGGCGACGATCATGATGATGGCGTCGACGAGCCGGTCGGGCGAGAGGGCGAGCGGGCGGCCGGCGATGAGGTGCCCGGCGACGAGCGAGACCGTTCCGGCGACGAGCCCGACCCCGACCCAGAGCACGCCGTCAGCGGCGCGCGGGCGAACGGCGCCGATGAACAGCAGGGCCCAGGCGAGCGACTCGACGAGGAATAGGCCGCGCGACTGCTCGGGGGTGTAGGCGGTGAGCAGGGTCGCGACGAAGCCCGTGCCCGCGATGGTGCCGATGACGACGAGCGCGGTCGCCACCGGCACCGTGGGGCGCAGCACGAGCACGACGGCGGTCGCGAAGGCCGGCGCCCACCACAGCAGCAGGGCCAGCAGCGCGGTCGCGTCGCCCGAGCGCACGGCGACCTCGATCATGAGTGCGAGAACGAGCAGCAGCGAGACGGGCCCGATGACCCGCTGGGCCGCGCCGAGCCCGC
>LNFD01000010.1 GCA_001464255.1 Actinomycetales bacterium Ga0077552
GACTCTCTATCGCTGCCGCTACGACGCAGCGGCCACCGGTAGCACTCGTTTCAAGATGTCGGCGAGCGTCACGACTCCGCGCATGCGCCCATCGCTGTTGATCACCGCGAGCTGAACGCTCGACTTGCGCATGCGAGCAAGCGCTTCGTAGACAGGCGTTTGCGCGTCGAGCACGAAGGCGCGGCGCCCGAGCTCGTGCGCGGGCCGCGCATCCGGCTCGAGCAGGGTGTCGCGCACGTGCACCACCCAGGGCGTGGCGCCATGGGGGCCGAGCACCAGAATGCGAAGGTGGCCCGACTGGGTGGCCGCAGTGCGAACGTCGGCCGCCGTCGCCCCTTGCACGACGTGCGTCGGCACCGCGCCCTCGGCTAGCAGGGCCTCGACCGGCAGAGTACCGAGGTCGATTAGGCCCGAGATCTGCTGCTGCATTTGCGGCGCGAGCGTGCCGACCTTCGCCGAGTGCTCGACAAGTTGCCGGATTGTCGCGATGTCTTGCCCTCCGACGGCGGCGCTTTCGACCGGCTCTACACCGGTGGCTTTTACAAGGCGGTTCGCGATCCTATTCACCGTGCTCAGCAGCGGGCGCAGCAGCCAGACATACGCGCGCGCGATAACGCCGATGGCCAAGGCAGACCTCTCGGGGTGTGCGATGGCCCACGATTTGGGTGCCATCTCGCCGACAACCAAGTGCAAGAAGGTTACGACGAAGAGCGCAAGGGCGAAAGCTGTACCGCCGGCAGCCCAATCGGGCAGCCCCCCCATGGTGAGCACCGGGCCGAGCCAGTAGTCGACGGCAGGCTTCGTAACCGCACCCAGGGCGAAGGTGCAGAAGGTGATGCCCAGCTGAGCCCCCGCAAGCATCAAGGTCAAGTCGTTCGAGCCGCGCAGCGCGGCTCGAGCCGAGCGGCTGCTGACGGCAAGGTCTTCGAGGCGGTGCCGACGTGCACCGAGTAGAGCGAACTCGATTATGACGAAGAAGGCGCTCAGGGCGATGAGGACAATGGTCGCGAGCGTGACGGTTAGTGGGTCGTTCATCGGCTGTCCTGTGTCATCGGCACCTCGACCAGCCGCACGCGCACCTCGGTCGGAACATGGCGCTCGACGCGCAGCACGTCGACCAGGAGTCGGCGCCGCACCGGTTCGTCGGTAGCTAGCTCGGCCGGATCGACGGGAAGGTCGACCGTCACGGTGTCGCCTTTCACTGGCAAAGCGCCAAGCTCGGCGATGAGCATACCCGCCACGGTCTCGACGTCGCCGCGCGGCAGGTCGTGACCAATGGCGCGCTCGACCTCGTCGAGGTGCACGTCTCCGTCCATGATCCAGACGCCGTCGCCGCCGGGAACGACGGGCGCGCCGATCTCGACATCATGCTCGTCCGTAATCTCGCCGACGATCTCCTTGGCAAGATCCTCGAGCGTGAGCACCCCGGCGAATCCGCCGTACTCATCGATGACACAGGCGAGCTGGTTGCTCGTTTTAGTCAACTGGGTGAGGGCGTTTGGCAGTAGCATCAGCGTGGGCATAACCGTGGGGGGCCTCATCACCGAGGCGACGGGCTCGTCAACGCGCCCCTTCGCGAGGCGCGCGAGCACGTCTGCGAGGTGCACGACGCCCACGGGGGCATCGTCGTCGTTGATCACCGGGTAGCGCGTGTGGCCGCGCGCCATGAGCTCGCGCAGCTCATCGAGCGTCGTCTCGGGATGCACCCAGTCGACCTGCGAGCGCGGTATCATGGCGTGTTCGACGTCGCGCTGCGGGAAGTCGAGAATGCGGTCCATCATGAGCGAGAGCTCCAGCGGCAGGTCTCCGCTGTCGCGCGAGTCGGCGATGATGCGTGGCAGGTCGTCTGCCGAGGCGCTCACGTCGAGGTCGTGAACAGGCTCGATGCGCATCGCCCGCAGCAAGAGGTTGGCGGACTTGTCGAAGAAGCCGATGAGCCAGCCGAAGACTGTGAGATATAGAAGGGTCGAGCGGGCGAGCCCGCGCGCGAGCGGCTCGGGGTTGGCGATGGCGAGATTCTTCGGAAAGAGCTCGCCAAAGATCATCTGAATGATTGTGGCGGCCACTAGCGCGAGCACCGTGCCGACGGCGACTCCCACCTCGGTAGAAACGCCCACCCCGCCGAGTAACACACCGAGCGCCTTGCCGACGAGCGGCTCGGCAACGTACCCGACGAGCAGGCCGGT
>LNFD01000011.1 GCA_001464255.1 Actinomycetales bacterium Ga0077552
AGTGGACGCTCGACGATTGGGAGCAGTACTGCTTCCTGCCGGAGATCAGCGGCTCGGGATACATCGCGACCCCTGACCAGGCCCGCGCCCTATGGGAGTCAGATCTCGACGGGCTCCACGCGGTGGGCGGCTGCTGGGTGCTCACCAACCACCCTTTCCTCTCAGGCCGACCGGGCCGCGCGGCATCGCTCGGAAAACTGATGGCGCGGGTCGTCGCTATGCCCGATGTCTGGGTTGCGCCACTGCGCGACATCGCTCGACACACCCGCGCGCTCAACCTCAAAGCCCGTTCAATTCAACCGATCGACGTTACGGAGCTCGACGACTGAGTGGAGAACGGTCGTCGGCTAACTGAGGAACGCCCGCAGCAATGACTGCGAGCCCGCCAAGTGCTCGGCCATCGCGGCCGCCGCACGGTCGGCGTCTCCGACGAGTACCGCCCAGACGATCTGCTCGTGCTGCTCGTCAGAGTGCGCGATGTTCGGGGGCAGGAGGGGGATGCGGTCGAGCAGGCGATTGACCGCCATGCGGTTGTCGGCGACGAGCGACACCAGGCGGGGGCTGCCCGACAGTTCAGCGATGGTCAGGTGCAAGCGCGAATCGAGTCGTCGGTAGTCGGCCGCGTCGGCGGTGCGCACCTCGACCAGGCGCGCGTTGAGGCTCTCGCGCTCGGCGGCGGTCAAGGCCCGGGATGCGGCGGCGCGCGCCGCGCCAACCTCGAGCACCGCGCGCAGAGTCAAGATGTCGTCGAGCTCATCGGCGGTCAGGGAGGACACTGACTCTGACGGCCCGCCGTCGGCCCGTGGGCCCGGGCCCGGGCCCGTCGGCAGTGGATCGCGCACGAACGTTCCGCCGTAGCGACCGCGCCGCGACTCGAGGTACCCGGCATCGGCGAGCGAGCGGATCGCCTCGCGCACGGTGTCGCGGCTGACCTCGAAACGCGCTGCGAGTTCACGCTCGGGAGCGAGGGCCTCCCCCGGCGCGACGATGCCCAGGCGAATGAGCTGCAGCAGGCGCGCGAGGGTCTCTTCGAACGCGTTGCCGCCGCGCACGGGGCGCGACAGTGCCTCGTGCGCGAGCGACTCGGCGGGCTCGGGAATGCCCCCGGAGGGCATCCCGGTCGTCGCCGCGTTGCCGCTCATCGCCGCCCCCTACAGCGGCGTGACGTAGGCGCCGCTGATGCCACCGTCAACGAGGAAGGTGGAGGCGGTGATGAACGAGGCGTCGTCGCTGGCGAGGAAGGCGACCGCCGCGGCGAGCTCCTCCGCCTCGGCGAAGCGGCCCGTCGGGATGTGCACGAGGCGGCGCTGCGCCCGCTCGGGGTCTTTCGCGAAGAGCTCCTGCAGCAGGGGCGTGTTGACCGGGCCCGGGCAGAGCGCGTTGACGCGGATGCCCTGCCGCGCAAACTGCACGCCGAGCTCGCGGGTCATGGCGAGCACGCCGCCCTTGCTCGCGGTGTACGAGATCTGGCTCGTCGCGCTGCCCATGACGGCGACGAAGCTGGCGGTGTTGATGATCGAACCCGACTGCTGGGCGACCATGTGGCGCAGCGCGGCGCGCGAACACAGGTAGACGCTCTTGAGGTTGACCTCCTGCACCCTGTCCCACGCGGGCAACTCGGTGGTCTCGATCGAGTCGTCGTCGGGCGGCGAGATGCCGGCGTTGTTGAAGGCGATGTCGAGCGAGCCGTAGGTGGCCTGCGCGGTGTCGAACAGGGTGTTGACCTCGGCCTCGTCGGTGACGTTGACCGTCACGAACAGGCCGCCGACCTCCGCGGCGGCGGCCTCGCCCGACTCGGGGTTCATGTCGCCGATCACGACCGTGGCGCCCTCGGCCGCGAACCGGCGCGCGGTGGCGAGGCCGATGCCGCTCGCGCCGCCCGTGATGACGGCGACCTTGCCCTTCAGTCGCTGAGTGAGGTCGATGGGGGTGATGGTCATGGCGAGCTCCTTAGCTGTGGGAGAAGAAGACGTTCTTGGTCTCGGTGAAGGCGAGCGGAGCATCCGGACCGAGCTCGCGCCCGAGTCCGCTCTGCTTGAACCCGCCGAAGGGGGTCGCGTACCGCACCGACGAGTGCGAGTTGACGCTGATCGTGCCGCTCTCGACGCCGCGCGAGACGCGGATGGCGCGGCCAAGGTCGCGCGTGAAGATCGAGCCCGAGAGCCCGAAAATCGAGTCGTTGGCCAGCCCGATGGCGTCGGCCTCGTCGTCGAAGGGCAGCACCGAGACGACGGGCCCGAAGATCTCGTCGGTCGCGACGCGGTCGGTGCGGTTCGGCAGCAGCACGGTCGGCGCCATCCAGTAGCCGGGACCCTCGGGCGCGCTGCCCTGGAACGCGACGCGCACGCTCCCGTCGAGGTAGGCGGAGACGTTCTCGAAGTGACCCCTCGAGACGAGCGGCCCCATCTCGGTCGCCTCATCGTTCGGGTCGCCGACCCGGAACCCCTGCACGGCGGGTTCGAGCAGCTCGAGGAACCGGTCGAGCACACTGCGCTCGACAAGCAAGCGCGAGCGCGCGCAGCAGTCCTGGCCGGCATTGTCGAAGACCGAGCCGGGTGCGCTGGATGCTGCTGCCTCCAGATCGGCGTCGGCGAACACGATGTTCGCGCTCTTGCCGCCGAGCTCGAGGGTGACGGGCTTCACCTGCGCCGCGCATCCGGCCATGACGTGCTTGCCGACCTCGGTCGACCCCGTGAAGACGACCTTGCGCACCTGCTCGTGCGTGACGAAGCGGTCGCCGACGACGGAGCCGCGGCCGGGTAGCACCTGAAAGAGGTGCTCGGGCAGCCCCGACTCGAGGGCGAGCTCGCCCAGCCGGATCGCCGTGAGGGGTGTCCAGTCAGCGGGCTTGAGCAGCACGGCGTTGCCGGCCGCGAGCGCCGGGGCGAAACCCCAGGCCGCGATCGGCATGGGAAAGTTCCAGGGCACGATCACGCCCACGACGCCGAGCGGCTCGTGGAACGTCACGTCAAGACCGCCGGCCACGGGGATCTGCTGACCGATCATGCGCTCGGGTGCGCCGCTGTAGTAGTCGAGCACGTCGCGCACGTTGCCCGCCTCCCACCGCGCGGCACCGATCGGGTGGCCCGAGTTGCGCACTTCGAGTTGCGCCAGTTCTTCGATGTGGGCGTCGACGGTCGCGGCGAAGCGCCGCAGCGCGCGGGCACGGTCGACGGGGGCCAGCGCGAACCACGCCTTCTGCGCGACCACGGCGCGCGCCACGGCGGCGTCGACCTCGTCGAGCGTCGTGTGCCGCACCGTGCCGATGATGGTCTCGTCGGCGGGGTTGACGAGAGTCGTCTCGCTCATGCGCGGGCCTTCCGTTTCTGGCGGTACGCGGCCGCCGCCTCCACGAGCGCTCGGAAGAGTCGGGCGTCGTCGGCGGCGGACTCCTCGGGGTGCCACTGCACCGCGACGCCGAACGAGAGGGCATCGACATCGACAGCCTGAATGACCCCATCGTCGCCGCGGGCACTCACCGTGAGACCAGGAGCCACCTCGTCGAGCGCTTGATGGTGGTAGCTCTGCACGGTCAGCCGATCGCCGAGCAAGGCGGCGGCGGTCGTTCCCGGCACGGTGATCGCCGGGTTGGGCGTGAAGACGCCGCCCCCAGCGTTGTACCGCGTCGAGCCGATCACATCGGGAAGGTGCTGGATGAGGGTTCCGCCGAGGGTCGTGTTGAGCACCTGCAGACCGCGGCAGATGCCGAGGAAGGGCAG
>LNFD01000012.1 GCA_001464255.1 Actinomycetales bacterium Ga0077552
GTACACGCCGTGGACGAGCTTCGTGAACGTCGCGGGTCTGCCTGCGCTGACCCTGCCCGTCGGCCTCACGCCGCCCGACTCGGCGCAGCCCGGGCTGCCGATGGGCGTGCAGCTCATCGGCCGGCCGGGTGGCGAGGCGACCCTGCTCGCGCTCGGGGCGCAGTTCGAGCGCCGCCGACCGGGGGCGGGCATCCACCCGCCGCAGTGGTGGAGCTAGCGGCGAGTCGGCGCTAGGGCAGCAGCAGCGCCGCGGCGTCGAGCGTGAGCGTCTGCGACTGCCCGCCCGAGAAGTAGCTCGCGAACCAGAGGTCGTCGGTCAGCAGGTGCGACTCGTTGTAGCTGCCGATCTCGGTCTCCACGTCGATCGAGTACAGGTCGCCCCCCGGCACGGTCGACGCCGTGTAACCGCCAGCGGTGAGGGCGGCGACGACCGCGGTGCGTGTCGACGCGTCGAGCCGGGCGATCGAGGTCGTCGAGCCGCTCTCGGTCGCGGGCAGGATCCAGGTGCAGCTCACGCGGTCGGGGATCGAGGCGAGGATGCCCTGGAGGGTCGTGTCGCCCGTGCCCCAGCCGCCCGTGTCGGGTCCGCTCACGTCGCCGATCGAGGTGCGGCCCTCGGCGGTGAGGCTCGCGACGACCGCGGGGGAGTAAATGGTCGCGCAATCGGGCAGCGCGACGGGCTCGGGGCTCGGCGTCGTGCTCGGGGAAGCGCTCTCGGAGGCCGAGGGGCTCTCGCTGGGGGAGGCGCTCGGGGTGGCCTCGGGGGCCGGGACGCAACCGGCGAGGGAGACCGCGAGCGCCACGGCGATGAGGGCGGAGGGGGCGATCGGCAGTCTCAGCATGGCGCCAGGGTAGTGCGCGGCGCGTCCGGGCCGGTATAGGTAATTACCGGTAGCCGCCCTTATCGAGGCCCGCCTCGATCTCGAACCGGTTGGTGCGTGCGTCCTGGCCCGCCGCCAGGTAGAGCGGGATGAAGGCGAGCCCGTACTTCTTCCACTGCGCACGGTGCACGGCCTCGTGCTCCAGCACGCTCTCGCGCACGTTGTCGCGCGTGAGGTAGGCGGCCCCGATCGTCGTGCCGCCGCGGCCGAAGGCCCAGCGCGGCAGGCCCGCGCAGACGATCACGCCGCCGCGTCGCGAGACGCGGAACCCGCCCAGCAGCGCGCCCCACGTGACGCCGGCGGCCGTGGCGAACCAGTAGCCCGGGCGGGCGATGACCGGGTGCAGACCGACGGCGCGCACGGCGCGGTTGCGGGCGAGGCGGTCGACCGTGCGCGCCGCACGACCGCGTGCGGGGCTCATGGGCGCCCGTAGCCCTCGAGCAGTCGCAGCCAGATCTCGCTGAGCGTCGGGTACGACGGCACGGCGTGCCAGAGGCGCGCGAGCGGAACCTCGCCGACGATCGCGATCGTCGCCGCGTGCAACAGCTCGCCCACATCGTCGCCGACGAGCGTGAACCCCACGATGACGCCGCGATTCTCGTCGACGACCATGCGCGCGGTGCCGCGGTAGTCGTCGCCGTGCACCGTCGCCCCGGCGAGCCAGCCGAGCTCGTAGTCGATGACGCGCGTGCGCAGGCCCTTCTTCGCGGCTTGCGCTGCGGTCAGGCCGACGCTCGCGACCTCGGGGCTCGTGAAGGTCACCTGCGGCACGGCGTCGTGGTCGGCCGTCGCCACATGCGCGCCCCAGGCGGCGTCGTCGATGGAT
>LNFD01000013.1 GCA_001464255.1 Actinomycetales bacterium Ga0077552
ACACGGGAACCACGGGAACGAACGGCGTCGACTGGGAGGCGCGCATCGATTTCGATCGGTTGCGCGACGAGCGGCTCGCCCGCCTCAAGGCGCAGCTCGACCGCTCCGACGTCGGCGCGCTCCTCGCGTTCGACTTCTCGAACATCCGGTACATGACGGCGACCCACATCGGCACGTGGGCGATGGACAAGCTCATCCGCTTCAGCCTCCTGACGCGCAACACCGACCCCATCTCGTGGGACTTCGGCTCGGCGGCGAAGCACCACAAGCTCTACAACCCGTGGCTCGACGTCACGACCTCCGAGATGGACGCCGACCCGCACTCGCCGCACGAGGGCGCCAAGCGACCCCGCCTCGAGAGCGGCGCGCGCGCCGGCATCTCGACCCTGCGCGGTGCCTTCCCGCCCGACGCGGGCATCGCCGAGGAGGTCGCCCGCAAGATCAAGCGCGAGCTCGAGAAGTTCGGGGTCGCCGACCAGCCGCTCGGTGTCGACGTGATCGAGCTGCCCATCCTGTTCGCGCTGCAGCAGCAGGGCATCCAGGTCGTCGACGGCCAGCAGATCTTCCTCGAGGCCCGCCGCATCAAGACCCACGACGAGATCCGGCTGCTGACGCAGGCGGCCTCGATGGTGGATGCGGCCTACGAGAACCTGTACGAGTTCCTGCGGCCCGGCGTGCGCGAGAACGAGGCCGTCGGCCTCGTGGCCAAGACCCTGTACGACCTCGGGTCGGAGTACGTCGAGGGCGTCAACGCGATCTCGGGCGAGCGCTGCTCGCCGCACCCGCACGTGTTCAGCGACCGCCTGATCCGCCCGGGCGACCCCGCCTTCTTCGACATCCTGCACAGCTACAACGGCTACCGCACCTGCTACTACCGCACCTTCGCGGTCGGCTCGGCGAGCCAGGCGCAGAAGGATGCCTACACGCGGGCCCGCGAGTACATGGACCGCGCGATCGCGCTCGTGAAGCCGGGCGCCACGACGGCCGACATCGTCGCCGTGTGGCCCAAGGCCGAGGAGTTCGGGTTCCCCGACGAGGAGGCCGCGTTCGCCCTGCAGTACGGCCACGGTGTGGGGCTCTCGATCTGGGAGAAGCCGATCTTCTCGCGCCTGACCTCGTTCGACCACCCCGAGGTGCTCGAGGAGGGCATGGTCTTCGCGCTCGAGACCTACTGGCCGGCGGCCGACGGCTGGGGCGCCGCGCGCATCGAGGAGGAGGTCGTCGTGACCGCCACGGGGTGCGAGGTCATCACGAAGTTCCCCGCGGAGGAGCTGCTCGTCGCGGGCAAGCGCTACTACGCGGTCGGCGGCGAGCTGAGCACGCTGCGCGATTCGCAGTCGCACCTCAACACGGTCGACGGCCGCGGCGGCAAGTGAGCCCGAGCTGATGCCCGCTCTCACCGGAACCATGCGCGCCGCCGTGTACCACGGTCGTGGCGACGTGCGCATCGAGACCCTGCCCGTGCCGATCGCGGTCGAGGGGCAGGCGCTCGTCAAGGTGCTGCGCAGCGGCATCTGCGGCACCGATGCCACCGAGTACAAGGCCGGGCCGATCATGTTCCCGATCGACGCCCCGCACCCGAAGAGCGGCCACCAGGGCCCGCT
>LNFD01000014.1 GCA_001464255.1 Actinomycetales bacterium Ga0077552
GTCGACCTGCCGGGAGGGCCGGTCGAGGGCCTCTCGGTGGGCGACCACGTCGCCTCGGGCGCGGGGGTCGCGTGCGGCGAATGCCAGCGCTGCCGCCAGGGCCGCACGAACCTGTGCGAGCGCTACGTCACGCACGGCCTCAACATCGATGGCGGTCTCGCGGAGTACGTCGCGGTCGCCACCTCGACCCTCGTGCGCATCCCCGACGACTGCGCGCTCGACGCCGCGGGCGTCGCCCAGCCGCTCGCGGTCGGGCTGCACGCCGCGCGTCGCGCGCAGGTCGTCGACGGCGACCGCGTGGTGCTCTTCGGGGCGGGGGCCATTGGCACGTTCATCCTCGCCGGCCTCATCTCGCTCGCCGAAGCCGACATCACGGTCGTCGACTTCGCGGGCGAGCGCCTCGACCGCGCCCTGCGTCTCGGCGCCACGCGCGTCGTGCCGGTCGACGACCAGCTGCAGGATGCCCTGCGCGCGATC
>LNFD01000015.1 GCA_001464255.1 Actinomycetales bacterium Ga0077552
CGGCTCCGCAGTGCTGGCACGTCACGCGTCTCGACCCCCCGTCGACCCTCGACGCCCAGGATACCGTCGCAGCGATCGGGGCGAGATCGCCGCGCGCCAGCGCTCGCGCCGCGTTCGGCCCTCGGCGAGGGATGCCCGCAGCGCGTCGGCCGTCGCCCACACCCGCTCGGCCTCGAGCCGGTCGGGCTCCTCCGGCGCATAGACGGCGCGGTCGGCCACCCGCGCGAGCACGAGGGCCTGCGGCCTCCCGATCGCCGCGGCCACCTCGGTGCGCGTCGCCGCGATCGGCAGCTCGAGGCCGAAGTCTCGAGCCTCGTCGGTCACATCGCGCCACCCGCCGAGGATCTGGGTCGTCGGGTCGCCCGCGGTGCGGCGCCGCCGGCGGCGCCGCAGCTTGGCGGCCACGACGCCGAGCATCGGCGAAGCGAGCAGCCCGGCGACGAGCAGCACCGTGCCGACGACCCGCAGCACCTCAAGCACGGCCTGCCAGAACGGGTCGAGACCAGGGTCGTCACGCTGCTCGACCTCGGGCGGTGCCAGCTCCTCGAGCGGCGGCGGGTCGTCGACGGGAGGCTGCACGGCGTTCTGGGGGCGGGAGACGGGGATCGGGTCGTCGGGCTCGGTGGGCGGAAGCTCGCGGCGCTCGGGCACGACGTCCACGGGCATCCACCCCTCGGCCGCCGTCGAGACCTCGACCCACGCCGTGCGGTCGCTCTCGGCGAGCGCCACGGTTCCGCCCGATTCGAGCGGGCCGTAGCCGAGCACGACGCGCGACGGGAAGCCGAGCTCGCGGGCGATGAGCGACGCGGCGGTCGCATACTGCTCCGCGTCGCCGACCATCGGACGGTCGGTGAACAGGGCGTCGAGGCGCTCGATCGAGTGGCCCGAACGGCTCGGCGCCTCGTCCTCGCTGATGCCGTGGCTGAGGTAGCCCTCCGACGTCAGCGTCTCAAGGGCGCGCTGCAGCTGCGGCCCGGAGCCCTCGACCCCGACGAGCACGTCGTCGAGCCACGTGCGCAGCGCCTCGGGCACATCGGTGATGCCGGGAACGGTCGCCGACCCCGGCACCGCGGCGGCGAGCGATGCGGCGGCGCGCGGCGGGACCACGGCGTCGAGCGTGTACTCGAGGCCGACCGGCACTCCCCCGACGAACGCCGCCGAGCCCGTCACGGCGTTGTAGACGAAGCGGTCGCGCAGGTCGGCGGCATCCTCGCCCGCGATCGCGATGCGCCCGAACTCGCCGATCGTCGGCAGCCACACCCCCGTCGGGCGACGCACGGCGATCGTCACCGAGACCGGGTCGCCCTCGACGGCCGCGAGATCGCGCTCGGTCGGGATGCGCACGAAGCGCCCCGAGGCGCTGTCGACACGGTCGCTGCCCACGGCGAACACCGCGCCGTCGTAGCTGTCGAGCACGGCGAGGCGGATGCGCGAGCCGGCGGGCGCGCCCGTCACCGTGAGCGCCGTCGCCCGCGCGACGTCGGGGGCGAAGGATGCGCGGTAGGCCGCGAGCGGGCTGGGCTGGTCGAGCGGGTCGAAGGGCCGCTCGACGACCGTGCGCAGCACCGTGCGGTCTCCGGCGGGAGGGATGACCGCGACGGTCGCCGCGCCGACGCCGCCCGCGATGAGCAGCAGGGCGGCTCCCGCCGCGAGGGTGCGCGCACCGAGCCAGCGCGAGTCGCTCGACCCCGCGGAGGCGACGGCGGCCGCCCGCCGGTGGCGGCGCCAGACCGCCATCCAGAGCAGCAGCGTCGTGGCGAGCGCGATCGCGGTCGTGATCGGCAGCAGCGGCTGCTCGGGGCCGAGCGCGACCGCGAGCGGGAACACCGCGAGCGGAACGAGGGCCGCACGCTCGCCGCGGTCGGTGCGCAGGGCGATCGTCAGGGTCGCGACGGGCCCGACGAGCAGGAGCACGAGGGCGGGCACGAGCAGGGCCTGGTAGGCGCCGACGGGCAGGTCGATCGTGAGCAGCTGGCGCCAGCCGACGACGACCCCGGCGAAGAGCTCGAGCAGGCCGGCGGGCTCGGGCAGCACGCCGTAGACCGTGCGACCGGGCACGGCAAGCGGTACGCCGACCACGGTGAACGCGGCGACCGTCGCGAGCAGCACCCCCCAGGCCGGCCAGTGGGCGAGGGCCCCGGCGAGGGCGATCGCGGCACCGAGCGCGATCGCGACGATCGCGAGCACCACGAACGCGGTATCGCGGTAGATCGGCCACAGCACGAGGGCGATGATCGCCCAGGCGACGACGGTGAAGACGGTCGCGGTGACGAGCACCGCGCGAGGCGCGCGCGGCCGGAGTGCCGGGCGGCGCGCGGTCGGCCGGCGGCGTGCGGATGCCCTCACCACGATTGCGCCCCCTGCATCGCTCGCCGCAGATCGGCGAGCGAGCCGATCGTGACGACCGTGAAGGTGCCGAGCCGGCGTCGACCGGGGACGTGCTCGGGGTCGCACAGGATGACGACGACCTCGACGGCGGGCGGGAAGCCGGCGGCCGCGGTGCGCAGGCGCGCGGGCGTGACGGTCGAGCCGACGACGAGGAAGGCGACCGAGACGCCGCGTGAGCCCTCGCCCGCGAGGCGCGCGACATCGAGGATGCCGAGGGCGGCGGGGCCGTGCTCGACGACCGCGAGATCGTCGAGCAGCCGGGAGGGCGTGAGCGTCGCGAGCGGTCGCAGCGCGACGACCGCGCGCTTCGCGAACTCGGGCGTGACGGCGCTCACGACGACGGAGACCTCGCGCGCGTCGCGGATCGCGCGCGCCCCGAGGCTGCCGGTGACGCTCACGGCGAGCTCGAACTCGTCGTCGGAGCCGAAGTCGATGCTCGCGATGCTGAGCGCGACGACGAGATGGCTGCGCCGGGTCTCCTCGAACTGCCGCACCATGAAGGTGCCGGTCTTCGCCGTCGACTTCCAGTGGATGTGTCGCCGATCGTCACCGGGCACGTACTCGCGCAGCGCGTGGAAGGCGAGATCGCTCGGCGTGATGTCGCGCGTCGGCTGGCCCTCGAGGTCGCGCACGAGCCCGCTCGAAGTAGAAGGAATGTCGATCGTGCGGGGGTGGACGATGAGCTCGAGCGCCTCCGTCCAGACCAGTTCGCGCCGCACGAGGCCGATGGGGTCGGCGCGCACCGTGCGCACGGGGCCGAGCGCGAGCCGACCGCGGCGGCCGGTCGGCACGGCGAGCTCGCGATCGACCGCGCCCGCGGGCGAGAGGCCGGGGATCGAGACGGGAACGATCTCGCGCCCCACGGGCACGTCGAGGATCTGCCCGAATGAGCGCCGGCGGGTGGGGTTGCGCACCCGCAGGCGGGCGATCGCCGGATCTCCGACCGCGACCCGCTGCGGTGGCGGGGCGAGCACGACCTCGAGCCGCGTGCGGCCGACGAGGTAGATGCCGGCCACGACGCCGAGCGTTGCGCCCACGACCCCGAGCACGATGAGCTCGGTCCAGCCCCACGCGTACCCCGCGACGAGGGCGACGGGCACGAGTGCCGCGACCGTCCAGCCGAGGGGGGTGACGACGGAGGAGATCGCGTGCAGCACCGCGACGACGGCGCCGCGCGCGGCGCGACCGGCCCGCACGATCGCCACGAGCGCGTCTGCCGCCCATCCGGTGCGCTCACCGACGATGCGCGTGCGCGCCGTTGTGACGGTCGACCCGATGGTCGACTCGTCGATGGGGCGCCGCGCGCGCTCGGCGGCGCCCGCGGCGGCGGCCCCGCGGGGCCGGTCGGTCGGGGTGGTCGTCACACGGCGACCCGATCGCTCGGGGGCGGCGTCTCGACGAGGATCTGCGCGACGACCGTGGGCGCCGTGACCCCGTCGAACTCCGATTCGGGGTCGAGACCCAGCCGGTGCGCGAGCACGGGCTCGGCGAGCGCCTTGACGTCGTCGGGCACGACGTAGTGGCGGCCCTGCATGGCCGCGAAGGTCTTGGCGCAGCGCACGAGCGCGAGGGCGCCGCGCACGCTCGCCCCGAGCCGGACATCCGGGTGCGA
>LNFD01000016.1 GCA_001464255.1 Actinomycetales bacterium Ga0077552
AGGCCGCCGATGGCGCCACCCAGCTCGGCGACGGCGCGAGCGCCCTCAGCTCGGGTCTCGTCGAGCTCAGCGCCGGGGCCAGCGCCTCGGCCGGGGGAGCGCGATCGCTCTCGAGCGGCGTGGCCGAGTACACGAACGGCGTCGCCGCGCTCTCCGGCGGCCTCGCGCAGTTGCGCGACGGGGCGACCCAGCTCGACCCCGCCCAGCAGGCGCTGTCGGGCCTCACCGCGAGCGCCGGATCGCTCGCCGGCCAGCTCTCGGCCCTCGCCCCGGCCATCGGAGCCTCGAGCCTCAGCCCCGCCGACCAGCAGGCGTTCATCGACGCCCTGACGGCCGCGCAGGTGCTCGCGGGCACCGCGAGCGCCGTGATCCCGCCCCTCAACGCCGGCCTCGACGGCGTTCAGGCGGGCATCGCCGAGAGCGCCGGCGGGGCGTCGGCGCTCGCCGCCGGCGGTCCCGCCCTGCGCAGCGGGGCGTCGCAGCTGGCCGCGGGTCTCGGCTCGCTCGCGGGAGGCACGACCGAGATCAGCACGGGCGCCGAGTCGCTCGCGAGCGGTGTCGACGAGCTCGCCACGGGCTTGTCGTCGGGCGCCGGCCAGGTGCCGGAGGCGGGTGACAGCGCCGTCGCGAGCGAACCCGTGGTCGTCGAGGCCACGCGCAGCAACGCCGTCGACGGCGTCGGTTCGGTCATCGCCGAGACCCTCGTGCCGATCGGTCTGTGGATCGGCGCGCTCGCGACCTTCCTCGCTCTGCGGCCCGCGGCGCGCGGCGTCATCGGCACTTCGGCGACGGGCGGCATCATCGTGCGCCGGGCCATCGGCCGGGCCTCGCTCATCGCCCTCGCGCAGGCCGCGCTCGTCACCGTGCTCGTGCACGCCGTGACCGGTATCGATCTCGCCCTGCTGCCCGCGACCCTCGCGCTCACGAGCGTCATCGCCCTCGCCTTCACGGCGCTGCACGCGGCGCTCACGCTCACGCTCGGGCGCGCAGGCCTCGTCGTCTCGCTGCTGCTGCTCGCCGTGCAGATCGTCGCGACGGGCGGCATCATCCCGATCGCGGCGCTCGCCGATCCCTTCCCCGCGCTCAGCGCCGTGCTGCCGCTCACCTACGCGGTCGACGGCATGCAGGCGCTGCTCGCGGGCGGCGACCCGGCGCGCGTCGTCGCGGCCGTCGCGGTCATGGCGCTGCTCGGCGGCGTCTCGCTGCTCGTCGCGCGCCTCGCGGCGGGCCGCGCGCGGCGACGGGATGCCCTGGCCGCCTTCGCCCCGACGCTCGTGCCGGCCGCCGCGTGATGGGGCGGGATGCTCGCCGCGAGCATCCCGCATCAGACAGCAGCGCGGGCCGCGAGCTCGAAGCCCGCGACCCGCGCCGGTCGTGCTAGCCGAGCGTCACTCCTTGGTGAGCTCGTGCGTTCCGCCGCTCATGGCGTACTCCTCTTCCGGGGAGAGCACGAGCTGCTTGCGGTAGTGCAGCCCGAAGCCCAGCAGGATGAGCACGTAGACGATGATGATCGCCACGATTGCCGCCTGGAAGGCCGGGTTGATGAGCAGCCCCACGAACACGAGGGCGGCGATCGCCGCGGCGCTGTAGGCGCCGAACGTGCCCCACGGGCTCTTGTAGGGGCGGTTCGCATCGGGGAACTTGCGGCGCAGGATCAGGAACGACACCATCTGCAGGAAGTACGCCACCACGGCGCCCCACACGGCGATGTTCAGGATGATCGCACCGGCCACCGCGCCGACGCCCTCGGGGTCGAGCTTGGCGAGCAGGTCGAGCACGACGATCGCGACGAAGCCGACGACCGCTCCCACGGTGAGCGCGACCCAGGGCGTCTGGTTCTTGCCCGTGAGGGAGAGGAACTTCGGGTAGTAGCCGGCCCGCGAGAGCGAGTACATGTTGCGCCCGTAGGCGAACATGATGCCGTGCAGCGAGGCGAGCAGGCCGATGAGCGCGAAGATCGCGAGCAGGGCCGCGAGCTCGTCGCCGACGATGGCCCGGAAGCCGTCGAGCAGCGGTTCGAGCGAGACGCCCGTCGCTTCGGCGCCGAGCACACCCGTGTTGAGGAAGAGCACGAGCACACCGGTGACGATGAGCGTGCCGCGCGCGATGACGCCGGCGCGGGGGATGTCCTTCTCCGGGGTGTGCGACTCCTCCGCGGCGAGCGGCAGCTCCTCGATACCGAGGAAGAACCACATGGCGAACGGCAGGGCGAACAGGATGGCGAGCCAGCCCTCGGGCAGGAAGGTCGACGACCCGGCGACGTCGGGGTTCGGCGCCATGTCCCACAGCTTGTCGAAGGAGAACAGGCCCGAGGCGAGCGCCATGACCGAGAACACGAGGATGATGCCGATCGCGATGATCGACACGACGATCGCGAACCGGAACGAGATGTGCGCACCGGCCGCGTTGAGGGCGACGAAGGCGACGTACAGCACGATCCACCAGATCCACATGTTGCCCGACTCGGCGAGCGAGAAGTTCAGCAGGCCGCTCGTCACGCCGTCGAGGTACTGGGCCGAGAAGAACACGACGACGGCCGTGGTCGCGACGTACTCGATGGTCTCGGCGGCACCGGTGATGAGACCGCCCCACGGGCCCATCGCCGAGCGGGCGAAGGAGTAGGCGCCGCCGGTGTGCGGCATGGCTGCCGACATCTCGCTGATCGAGAAGGTCAGGCCGTAGTACATGACGACGAGCACGACGAAGGCGATGAGCATGCCGCCGAAGCCCGCGAAG
>LNFD01000017.1 GCA_001464255.1 Actinomycetales bacterium Ga0077552
CTGCATCGCGCCCGTCACGGCGGTCATCGAGCAGCCGCTGCTCGCCGCACCCGTCATCATCGTGTGGCTGCTGCTCGTGCGCTGGCTGCCGCGCTGGGCCGTGCCCGCGGCGATGCTCGTCGCCATCATCGGCGTCGTCGTGAGCGCCGGCGACGAGTGGATGCACGGCGCCACCCTGACCCCCGGCCTCACCCTCACGATGCCGACCCTCGACCCGCTCGTCATCGTGTCGCTCGGCGTGCCGCTGTACATCGTCACGATGGCGGGGCAGAACGTGCCCGGGTTCGCCGTGCTGACGACGCTCGGCTACCGCGAGGTGCCCGCGCGCACGGTCCTCGCGGCGAGCGGGGCCGCGACGGCGCTCACGGCGCCGTTCGGGGGCTACGCCCTCAACCTCGCGGCCATCACCGCTGCCCTCATGGCCGGCCCCGACTCGCACCCCGACCCGGCGCGGCGATGGGTCGCGCCCGTCGCGGGCGGCGTCACCTACGTGCTGCTCGGGCTCGGCGCCGGCGTCGCGACGGCCCTCGTGGCCGCGGCCCCGCCCATCCTCATCATCGCTGTGGCCGGGCTCGCCCTGCTCGGCGCCTTCGCCTCGGGGCTCGTGAGCGCCTTCGAGGCGCCCGAGACGCGCCTCACGGCGGCCGTGACGCTCATCGTCGTCGCCTCGGGCGTCGTCGTGCTCGGCATCGGCAGCGCCTTCTGGGGACTGCTCGTCGGCGGCCTGGTGATGCTCGTGACGCACCGCAGGAGTACTGTCGAGCCCACCCCGACAGAGGAGTCGCCATGACGACCACCGCCCGAGCACGCCAGCGCGACGCCGCGGTCGGCGCCGCCCGCAAAGGCGCCATCTACGGCATCATCGTGTCGTTCTCGCTCGCCGCGATCGTCGGCATCATCGCGCTGCTGAGCGGCGACTTCGGCGAGACCCAGGGCCGCATCGTGCTCACGACCCTGCTGCTCGGCGCCACGAGCATCACCGCCCTCTGCCACCTCGCGATCGCCGACCGCGCCATGCGCATCGTCGGCTTCGTCGGGCTGGCCGCGAGCACGGCCACGCTGGTCACGGGGCTCGTGCTCATCTGGCGCGATTGGGATTCGCCCGGGTTCGACGAGTGGTTCAAGGCCTTCGCGACCGCGGGTGTCATCGCGGTGAGCTTCGCGCATGCGAACCTGCTGCTGCTGCTCGCGGGGCGGCGCCGGGCGGTCATCCGCTACGGGCTCATGATCACGCTCGTCATGATCGCGACGGTGGCGATCATGATCGTGCTGCCGATCCTCAGCGAGGGCGAGATTCCGGGCGTCGGCAACGAGGAGTGGTACTGGCGGCTCTTCGGCGTCGTCGGCATTCTCGACGTGCTCGGCACGGTCGTCGTGCCCGTCCTCGCGATCTTCGTGAAGGATGCGCCGGCGATCGCCGTCGTCGACGGGGCGGATGCCCGTGCCGCTGCCCCCGCCGGCCCCGATCACCTCGCGCTCACCCTGCCGGCCGACCTCGCCCGCACGCTCGAGCAGCGCGCCGCGGCCGATGGGGTGGACGCCGCCACGGCCGCGCTCGATGCCCTGCGCCGCGGCCTGCAGCCCTAGCGCTCGCTAGCCTGGGGGCATGACCGACGCCGCCAACGCCCTGCCGCTCGACGACAACTCGCGTGCGGTGCTCGCCGCGGAGGGGCTGCGCTACGCCGTGCTCGACACCACCGACGCCGCGGCGCACGACCGCTGGTTGCAAGCGGCCTACCGCGGGCTGCACTTCGCGGCCTTCACGCCCGACGAGCTCGCAGGCTACCGTGCGGGGTTCGGCTACGCGCGGTCGATCGGGGTCTGGGACGACACCGGTGCCGATGCGCCGACGCCGGTCGCGACGGTCGCCTCGTGGCGCTCGCCTCTCAGCCTGGGGGATGCGCGCAGCGTCGAGGCCTGGGCGATCAGCCTCGTGCACGTCGCCGCGACCCACCGCCGTCGGGGCATCGCGCGCGCCGTGCTCGAGGGCGAGCTGCGCGCGGCGCACGCGGCGGGCATCCCGCTCGCGATGCTGACCGTCTCCGAGGCGACCATCTACGGCCGCTGGGGCTTCGGCCCCGCCGCGTACTGCGCCGACTACCGCATCGTCACGACGGGGCTGCGGGTCACGGCTCCCGCGCCCGCCGGGCGCGTGCACCGCGTCGACGCCCCGTCGCTGCGCCCGCTCGCCCCCGCGATCGCGGCCCGTGCGCACGAGCGCGTCGGGGGAGAGGTGCCGAGCGATGCCCTGCACTGGGATCGCGCGTTCGCGCTCGCCGCCCGCACGGCGTCGCACGCCCCGCAGCTGCGTGCCGCGCGCTACGACGACGCGACCGGCGAGCCGCAGGGCTTCGTGCTCTACTCGGTCGCGGAAGACGCGGTCGACTTCAGTGCCCACACGCTGACGGTCGAGCACCTGTGCGCTGCGACCGATGACGCGCTCGTGGCGCTGTGGCGCTACGCGCTCGACCAGGATCTGGTCTCCACGGTGCAGGCCGGGCTGCGGCCCGTCGACGAGCCGCTGCCGTGGATGGTGTCGAACCCGCGCGCCGTGCAGACGA
>LNFD01000018.1 GCA_001464255.1 Actinomycetales bacterium Ga0077552
CGCGAGCCCCGAGGCGATGCCCATGAGCGCGAGCTCGGCCGTGACGATGATCCAGAACGTCGTGCGCGGCCGCTGCTCGCGCTCGAGGCGCCGGATGAGGGAGCGCCGGTAGGCCGCGCCGAACGCGCCGAGCCCGATGAGGGCGACGACCTTGGCGGCGACGATTGCGCCGTACGGGGTCGCGAGCGCGTCGAGGCCGCCCATGCGCAGCTGCGCGCTCACGAGGCCCGAGGCCGCGACGACGATGAAGGCGACGAGCGCGATCGTCGAGTAGCGCGCGAGCACGACCGGCAGGCGGTCGGCGAGGGTTCGGCGCGCGAGCACGATCGTGAGCAGGCCGCCCACCCACGCCGCGGCGAACACGCTGTGCAGGTACACGGCGGTGACGGCGGCGTCGTGGTCGGCCGTGCCGCCCGTGTGCCCGGTCTGCGCAACGGGCCAGAGCGCCGCGACCGCGACGAGGGCGACACCCGCAAGCACCGCAGGGCTGCGCACCGCGAAGCACAGCACGGTCACCGCGGCGGCCATGAGGGTCGTCGCGAGCCAGGCCTGCCCGAGCTCGGTCGTGCTGAGGAACGCCGCGATGAGCCGCCCGAAGCGGTCGTCGAGCGCGACGGGTTCGACGTAGGCGGCGAGGAAGGTGAAGAAGGCCGAAGCAGCGCTCGCGACGGTCCACACCGCGGCGGAGGCGGCGGCGACATCGAGCGCGCGGCCGTGCTCGGGCCGCTCGGGAGCGAGCGCGAGCAGGGCGAGCAGCAGGCCGCCGATCGCGCCCGCGGCACCGAGGGTCGCGGCGAGCTTGGCGATCGGGAGGCCGTACCGCACGACCGCTCCGGGGTCGGTCAGCAGGGGCGCCTCGGCCCCGCCGCCGAGCACGAGCCCGATGAGCACGGCGACGAGCGCGGAGCCGCCGAGCGCGGCAACACCGATCGCGCCCCACGGCAGGGGCGCCGCGCTCGGTGCGGTTTGAGGCGCGCTGCGCGTCTCGGGAGCGGTGGTCGTCACGCGTCAAGACTAGGCGACGGCGCTGAGCGGCGGCTCAGCCCGAGCCCCGCGAATGCACGAAGGGCGGCCCCCCGTCATCGGGGAGCCGCCCTCAACCGCGCGGACGCGGGCGTTCGTGAGGCGGATGCCTACTTGGCGGCAGCCTTCAGCTTGCTGCCGGCGCTGACCTTGACGCCGTACGACGCCTTGATCTGGATGGCCTCGCCGGTCTGGGGGTTGCGACCCGTGCGGGCGTCGCGG
>LNFD01000019.1 GCA_001464255.1 Actinomycetales bacterium Ga0077552
AGCGGCGACGATCTCGTCGAGCTGCGCAACGACGGCGCTCGATCCGTCTCGCTCGCGGGCTGGACGCTCGAGCGGTGCACGGCCGAGGGCGAGCGCGCCCTCGGGGCACCGCAGGCCCGGTTCGGTGCGGGCGACGTGCTCGCCCCGGGGGAGCAGCTCGTCGTGGTCGGGCCGCAGTCGAGCATCCGGGATGCCGCCGCCGTCATGCCCACCTCGCTCGCCGACGCCGCCTACGGGCTGCAGCTGCGGGATGCCGCGGGCGCGCTCGTCGACGAGGTCGCCTCGGCGCACCAGCGCGACAGTGCGTGCCAGTCGGGCGCCGAGAAGCTGCCCGCGGCCCTCGACGCCGTGCGGGGCGAGAGCCACCAGTTGCGGCCCGACGGCGAGGGCTGGGTCATCGCGCCGCGCACGCCGGGTGCCGTGAACGCGCGCGCTGAGCGGTCGCTGCGGGCCGAGCGGGTGCTCGACACGGGCGTCGTGATCTCCGAGCTCGCGACCGATCCGCTCGACGTGCGGGCGATCACCCGGCCGCACAACTTCGTCGAGCTCAGCAACCGTTCGGCCCGGGCGGTCGACGTGGGCGGCTGGCGGGTCTGGGCGTGCGATCGCGACGGTGCGCGCCGGGCCGAGCCGCTCGCCTCGCTGCCCGCGGGCACGCTGCTCGAGGCGGGCGCCTCGCTTGTCGTCGCCGCCGAGGGCACCGTGACGGATGCCGCGCTGCGGTTCGAGCGCCCGCTGCACTTCCTCGGCGCGGGGGTGCTCGTCGAGACGGCCGAGGGCGGCATCGCCGACCGGGTCGGGGTGTTCCACGAGAACGAGATGGACGAGAGCGTCGAACCGCCCTCGCCGTGCACGAACGCGGTGTCGCTCGTGACCTTCCAGCCCGACCGGGTCCGCGGCGAGACGTATCACCGGGTGGGGCGCTCGGGCGTGGACCTGGTCGACTTCGTGACGGCCGCCGCAAGCCCGGGCCTCGCGCAATCGGCGATGACGCGCGCCGCGGCCCTCGTCGAGTCGCGCGAGCGCACGTCGGCGTCGGCAACGCCGCCCGTGACCGCGGAGGGCTCGACCGCTGCGACCGCCGCGGCCCTCGACGGCCCCGCGACCCCGGCCGAGCCGGGCGCACCCGTCATCGAGCGCGCCGTCGCCGGCACCACCGGGCCCGACGTGGCTGTCGCCTGGTCGCTCGCGGCCGAGCGCGAGGTCGCGGCCGACGACGCCGGGGCCCTCGCGGCGCCCGCGAGCGGCTTCGACCACCCCGCGCTGCGCCTCGAGCTCGCCGCCCCCGTCACGGGCATCGTCACGTGGTCGGGCGAGGTGAGCCCGCGCCACCGCGTCGTGCTCTCCGGCTGGGATGCCGCCGCGGCGCGGTGGGGCATCGTCGGTGAGGCCGTGGCCGATGCGGGCGGCGCCGCGACCGTCAGCGGCGAGACCGCGGCGACCGAGGCGCTGCTCGTGCAGGTGCTGCCGGCGCCGCGCGCCGCGGCCGACCTCGAGCCCGACGCCGCATTCGAGCGGCCCGACGACATCGATGCCTCGATCGTGCACCTCACCGATACCCAGTACCTGAGCGAGGGGTATCCCGAGGAGTACGAGCGCATGACGCAGTGGATCGTCGAGCTCGGGCAGCGGCGCGAGCTCGCGGCCGTCGTGCACACGGGCGACCTCGTGCAGAGCTGGGTCGACCCCGACCAGTCGGAGGCTCGGGCGCGGATCGAGTTCGCGCGAGCATCCGCCGCCCAGCAGGTGCTGGAGGACGCGGGGCTCGTCACGACCGTGCTGCCCGGCAACCACGACACCAAGCGCGGCATCGACGCGGGTCTGTACACCGAGTACTTCGGCCCCGATCGCTACGCCGATGCCCCCGGGTTCGTCGCCCCGATCGCGCCGGGCGACGCGACCTCGAGCTACACGATCGCGCAGGCGGGCCCCGCGCCGGTGCTCGTGCTCTCGATCGGCTACGGCTACGGCGAGCGCGAGCTCGCGTGGGCCGAGCGCGTCGTGCAGCAGCATCCCGCGCACAACGTCGTCATCGCGACCCACGAGCACCTCACGCCGCTCACGCGCTGGGACCCGGCCCGCCGCGCGACCGACAACCGCTGGCTGAGCCGCGCCGACGAGCTGTGGCAGCGCGTCGTCGAGCCGAACCGCAACGTCGTCGCCGTGCTCGCGGGGCATTACCACGGCCTCGGCGCGATCGTCACGCCCGACGCCGGCGGCATCGAGGGCCACGACGTCGTCGAGCTGCTCGCCGACTACCAGGAGTTCCGCACCGACTCGGGCGAGCGCGCGACCGGGTTCTTGCGACTGCTGCAGTGGGATCTCGCCGCGGGTCAACTGCTCGTCGACACCTACTCGCCGCG
>LNFD01000020.1 GCA_001464255.1 Actinomycetales bacterium Ga0077552
GACGACGAGTTCGCGGTGCCGCTGAGGCTGCAGTACGACAAGACGCTCCGGATGACCGGCCTCGCGGTCGCGGCGGTGCAGGCGGAAGCGGGTGAGGTGGAAGCGGGCGCGACCGAGACGGGTGCGCGCTCCTCGACGAGCCGGGTGCAGACGGGGTGGGGCTCCGCCCTCTGACGCGCGCCGTCGGCCGCGGGAGGCCTACGCGCCCCCGAAGCGCTCGGTCTTGATCGTGCGCGGATCATGACCGGCCGCGATCAGGTGGTCCGCCGCGGCGCTCACGAAGCCGTTGGGGCCGCAGACGAAGAGGGCTGGGTTCTCTGCCGCCGACGCGGTGACCTCGGCGACGAACTCGGCCGAGATGCGGCCGGCCGGCCGCGGCCAGCCGGGCGGCGTCACGCGGGTGTACGCGAGGGTCAGGTCGAGCGCCCCGCTCTCGGCGGCCTGTCGCAGCTCGCCCGCGAAGAAGACGTCGTCGGGCCTGCGCACCGAGTACAGCAGGCGCATCGGGGCGGGGCTCTCCGCGGCGCGGTGGGCGCGGATCATGGCCATGAGCGGCACGACGCCCGACCCGCCCGCGACGAGCTGCAGCGGGCGAGTCGCGCCCGGCT
>LNFD01000021.1 GCA_001464255.1 Actinomycetales bacterium Ga0077552
CGTCCAAGACCACGGCGGTGATGGCAGCGCCCGCGGGCACGCCGCCTTCGGCCTCGAGCGTGCGACCCAGATAGACGCGCAGGGCGTCGGCGGGGGCAGCCGACCACGGCAGAAACGCGAGGGCGGGGGCGTCGGCCGCATCCGTCGCCTGATGCGACGAGGCCGCCAACAGCACCTCACCGCGCCAGAGAGCGAGAATGCGCGCGTCGGGGTCGGCGGCGAGCTCATCGAAGAGGGCGGGGCGCTCGCGCGCGGCATGGTCGCGGTCGATGCGATACCGCGAGAGCGGCAGGTTCTGCGTGAGCGAACGGAGCATCGACGACCCTCTCGGCGGCAATCACAATGGTGGCAGCGAACACAACGGCGGCAGTGAAGACGGCGCCCCGTCGCGTGGCGCGTGGCCCGGCCACGGGTCTGCGACCTACCCTGTGGGTATGTCGCGCCGATCGCCTCTCACTCTAGCCGCGCTCGCCACCTCGGCCGTCGCGGGCCTTGACGTGACGCACGCGGCCCCCCTGGGTGGCACAGGAGGCGAAGTCGACTCGGCTCTGCTGAGCACGCGCGATGGCCGAACCCTCGTGATTCGCGTTCCGCGCACGGCCGCTGCCGAGAGTGAGCAGTCGGCTGACCTCGTCGCGGTGCGCGCCCTCAGCGATGGCGTGCGGGCGCGGTTGCCCTTTGGCGTGCCGCGCATGCTCGGCCAAGCGCCCGTCGACGGCACGCGCGCAATCGTCTCTGAGTTTGTTGACGGCTCTCCCCTCTCGCTCGCGGGCATCACTCCCGGCATTGCCGCGTCGATTGGCCACGCGGTCGCGGCCGTGCACGCTTTGCCGACGAGCGTCGTGGCCGACGTCGGGCTGCCCCAACTGCGCGCGATCGACGTCATGCGCGAATCCGTCACGACCCTCGACCGCGCCGCCGCCACGGGCCTCGTGCCCGCCGCGCTGTTGCGCCGGTGGGAGGGCGCCGCCGAAGACTCGGCCCTGTGGCAGTTCACGCCCACCGTCATCAACGGCTCGCTCAGCGCGTCATCGTTTCTCGTCGTGGGTGACTCGGTCACGGGCGTGCTCGGGTGGGCGCGCCTGCAAGTGGGCGACCCGGCGCGTGACCTGTTCTGGATGCTCGGCTCAAGCGACCCGAACGTGCCCGAGACGGCCTTCGACGCGTACCACCAGGCTCGCGGAATCCACGACCGTCAAGTAGGCCGCCGCGCGGTCTTTGCCGCCGAACTGGAACTCGCGCGCTGGCTGCTGCACGGCACCGAGCGGCGCTCGACCGAGATCGTTGACGACGCCGTGGGCATGCTGCACGCCCTGCTCGATCGCGTGAGCGGCGACCTCACGAATCCGCTCGCGAGCGAGCCAAGCGCGGCCGTGGGCCTCGACGAGGTCGACGAGTTGCTCGAGCGCGGCACTCCGCGCTCGCCCGGCTCAGCGTACTAGAGCGGCTCGGCCTACTAGCCGCGCGCCGCCCCCTAGGCCGTCGCCGCCTCGATGAGCGCGGCAAACAACCGCAGATCGTCGGGCGTCTCTTCGGGATGCCACTGCACCGCGACGCCGAACGACATGCCGTCGATGTCGACCGCTTGAATGATGCCGTCGTCACCACGGGCGCTCACGGTAAGCCCGTCAGCGAGGTGGTTAATGGCTTGGTGGTGGTAGCTCTTGACCGTGAGGCTCTCGCCGAGCATCCCGCCGATGCGCGTGCCCGGCACCGTGATGACGGGGTTGTCGGCGAACGTCGCGTTGCCATAGCTATAGCGACTCGAGCCGATCACGTCGGGCAAGTGCTGCACGAGCGTGCCGCCCAGGGCCACGTTGAGCACTTGCAAGCCACGGCAAATGCCGAGCAGCGGCAGGTCGCGTGCAATGGCGGCGCGCACGAGCGCGATCTCCCAGGCATCGCGGTCGGGGCGCGGGGCGTCGTTTTCCGGATGCGCGCGCTCACCATACAGCGCCGCATCAACGTCTTTGCCACCCGTGAGAATGAGCCCATCGATTCCGTCGAGCACGCGCTCGATCGCCTCGGCGTGCGGCGGGTGCGGGGGCAGGCCCACGACGGCTCCCCCGGCGGCGATGACGCAGTCGGTGTAGACGCGGGGCAACACGGCGGCCGGGCGATCCCACAAGCCCATGACCGTCTGCTCCATGTAGGTGCTGAGGCCTATGAGGGCGGTCACGCGTGGTCACCCTCGG
>LNFD01000022.1 GCA_001464255.1 Actinomycetales bacterium Ga0077552
CGCCGCGACGACCACCACGGGAATCTCGATGGGCGACACGACACCGCCGGGCGGCGTGGCGAGGCCGACGAGCGTGTGGTCGCCCGGCTCGATGTCGAGGGGCACCGTCACCTCGAGGGCGAAGCGCCCCAGGTCGTCGGCGAGGCTCGAGCCGAGCACCTGGGGCGTCGAGCGGATCTCGATGACGATCTCGGTGCCGACCGGGAGGCCCTGCGCGGAGAGCGCGAGGGCCTGCCCCGGGAAGAGCGGCTCGCCGTTGTAGCCCTCGAGCACCCACGGCAGCGGCTGCGGCGAGACGACCGGCTGAGCCGGGGGCACGGCCGCGACGAACGCCGTCGGCGTGAAGGCCGAGTAGCCGTCGAACGACGAGAACGGGCTCTCGCCGTTGGGGTCGGCCACGAAGCCCTGCGACTGCTGCTGCGCTCGCAGCAGGGCGTCGCCGGTGATGCCCGGCACCACGCAGCTCCAGGCGCCGTTCGTTCCGACGACGGCGTCGCACGCGCCCGAACCGCCGAGCTGCCGCACGAGCACCCGGAACCCGGGGGTGCCCTGCCCGCTCGCGACGATCTGGTCGGCGTCGTTGCGCGAGGCCGCGAGCGTCGGCGCCGAGGGGATGCGGATGTAGTCGTCGACGTAATCGCTCTGCTCGAAGTACGAGCGCTGCGAGGAGTACACGTTCCAGATGCCGGGGGCGAGGCCGTCGAAGACGCAGTCGGAGATCACCGAGGGAGCGGTCACGGCCACGCCGTCGTCGCCCTCGCCCGGGATGAAGCCGCACGAGCTCACGGGCTGGTCGTACTGGTAGCCGCCGCCCGGGCCGTCGGGCTCGGTGATGGAATAGAGCTCGACGCCGACGCCCGCGTTCGGGAGGCCCACGGCATCCGCCCGGATGGAGGCGGGGCCGAACGAGTACGACATCGTCGGGCCCGCGAAGGGGCCGATCCCCGCCGGGATGGTCGCGGCCACCGGTGCGGAGGGCGCCGATGCCCCGTCGACGTAGCCGTCGACCACGCCGATGCCCGCCGGGTCGTCGGCGAATCCGAACGATGCGGCGATGGCCGCGAAGCTGTCGGGCCCCGGTTCGAGCGGCGCGTCGCACGACCAGGCGCCCGTCGCGAGGTCGACGGCCGCGAAGCACGCGACCTGGCCCGCCACGCCGCCGACCTGCACCTCGACCTGCAGGCCGTCGATCTGCGTGCCGGTCGCGGAGAGCAGGTCGGTGCTCGTGTCGACCGTGCCGCTGATCGTCGCACCCCCGGGGAACGGCGCGACGGTCAGCGTCGGGGTCTCGGGCACGAACACCGCGTCCTCCCGGCCGAGCGTCGCCGTGCCGTTGAGGAACTGGCCCGACTCGAAGATGTGCACGCCCGCGGGAACACTCGTGAAGGCGCACGGGATGCTCGCGCCCGCGGTCGGCGGCGTCACGGGGTTGCCGTCCCACGTCGCGGGGCAGAACCCGGCACTCGCGGGCACCCCGAAGCCGTTCAGCAGCAGCTCGCCTGCGGCGTTCGAGCCGGGGAGGCCCTGCACCTGGAACGTCACCGCCGCCGATTCGGCCGTGGCGGCGACCGTCGGGAACGGCGGCGCCGTGACGACGGAGTACGGCGCCCCGCTGGGAGTCGCCGAGAAGCCGAGCAGGCTCACATCGCGCCCGGTGACGGCGATGCTCCACTGCCCGTAGGTCGGCGACGGGAGGGAGGCCGTGCATGCGAACTCCCCGGAGACCGGGACCGGGTCGACGGCGCACAGCAGAGCGCCGCTCACGAGCGGATCGACCGAGGTGCCGCGCACCTCGACACGGCCGAGCGCCGGAGCGCCGCTGCCGGTCACCGTCACCTCCGGCTCGGCGAGGGTGAGCTGGCCGCCGCTGTTGAGCGGCGCATCGACCACGAGCGTCGTGCTTGCGGCCGCGGTCCCGTACTTGACGGCGAGGGTCGCGCTCGCGGGGCTCTCACCGGTGCCGTCGTTAGCGTCGGCGGTGGCGAACAGCCGGTACTCGCCGAGCGCACCGTCGGGCAGCGACCCGACGCAGTTTCCCGAGAACGGGGCTGTCGAGACCGAGAAGCCGCAGAACGGGATCCGCTCGGCAGGGTCGGTCACCCCGGGCTCGAGGTACCAGACGTCGATGTCTTGAGGAAGGTCAGGCTGTGCGATCACCGACACGATGAGGTCACCCGTCGTCGTCGCCGCGGGAAAGCCCGACAGCAGAATCGGCGCGGTGGGCGCGGCCTGGGCCGCAGAGGTGACGGC
>LNFD01000023.1 GCA_001464255.1 Actinomycetales bacterium Ga0077552
GCGGAACGAGAGCGAGACACCCATGGCTGACAAGAACTCGGGCATCATCGAGCCCCCCATCGACGAGCTGCTGTCGAAGGTCGACTCGAAGTACCAGCTCGTCATCTTCGCCTCGAAGCGCGCGCGCCAGATCAACGACTACTACGCCGACCTCCACGAGGGCAGCCTGTTCGACAACGTCGGTCCGCTCGTCGACTCGACCGTCGACGACAAGCCGCTCTCGGTCGCGCTGCACGAGATCAACGAGGACAAGCTCGTCCTCACGCGCCTCACGGACTAGGCGCGCATCGCATGACCGCCGCGACGACGGATGCTCCGCGTCGTCTCATGGTCGTGCTCGGCATCACGGGCGGCATCGCGGCGTACAAGGCCGTCGGCGTCGCCCGCGCCTTCGTCGTGGCCGGTCACGACGTGCACATCGTGGCCACGGAGGGCGCGCTGCGCTTCGTCGGGAGACCGACCCTCGAGGCGATCAGCCGCAACCCCGTGCACACCGACCTCTACGAGGGCGTCGCCGAGGTGCGTCACGTCGCCCTCGGCCAGCGCGCCGACCTCATCATCATCGCTCCGGCGACCGCGCACACGATCGCGTCCCTCGCCGCGGGGCTCGCCGGCGATCTCCTCGGCACGACCGTGCTCGCGAGCGCAGCGCCCCTCGTCATCGCCCCGGCGATGCACACCGAGATGTGGGAGCACCCCGCCACGGTCGCCAACATCGCGACGCTGCGCGCTCGCGGCGTGACGATCGTGGGGCCGGATTCCGGTCGGCTCACAGGAACCGATGTCGGCCCGGGGCGCATGTCGGAGCCCGAGGCGATCGCGGCGGCCGCGCTCGCGGTCGTCGGCCCGCGCGACCTCGTCGGGCGGCGCATCCTCATCTCGGCGGGGGGCACGCGCGAGCCCCTCGATCCGGTGCGGTTCATCGGCAACCGCTCGAGCGGGCGCCAGGGCGTCGCACTGGCCGAGGCCGCCCTCGCACGCGGAGCAGCCGTGACGCTCGTCGCCGCGCACCTCGAGGTACCGGCCCCCTCGGCGGTCGCGCTCGTCGAGGTCGGAACCGCCGCCGAGCTCGACTCGGCCATGCGCGCAGCGTCGGCCGACGCCGACACGATCATCATGGCGGCGGCGGTCGCCGACTTCCGTCCCGTCGAGGTCGCCGAGGGCAAGATCAAGAAGGATGCCGTGGGCGAGTCGCTCGAGCTGCGCCTCGAGCGCACGCCCGACGTGCTGGCCGGTCTCGCCGCAGCGCGCCGGCGCGGCCAGCGCGTCGTCGGCTTCGCGGCCGAGACCGAGGCCGACGACGAGCGCCGCCGGCAGATCGGGGCCGAGAAGGCCCGGCGCAAGGGCGTCGATCTGCTCGTCGTCAACCCCGTCGGCTGGAGCGAGGGTTTCGGCACGGCGACGAATTCCGTCATGATCCTCGACGGCGCCGGTAGCGTGGTGGCTCGGGCCGAGGGCGGCAAGGCGTCGGTGGCGCACCGTATCCTCGACCTGCTCGTGTAGCCGCGCATCCCGCCGCTCTCCGCTCCCTCCCGTCCGACACACCAGGAAGACCTTCATGACCGCGCTGCGACTGTTCACCTCCGAGTCGGTCACCGAGGGGCACCCCGACAAGATCTGTGACCAGATCTCCGACAGCATCCTTGACGCCCTGCTCGCGGCCGACCCGCACAGCCGGGTCGCGGTCGAGACCCTCGTCACGACGGGCCTCGTGCACGTCGCGGGCGAAGTGACGACGAGCGGCTACGTCGATATCCCGGGCATCGTGCGCCAGCGCGTCACCGACATCGGCTACACCTCGAGCGACGTCTGGTTCGACGGCCGCTCGTGCGGGGTCTCGGTGTCGATCGGCGAGCAGTCGCCCGACATCGCTCAGGGCGTCGATGCCGCCTTCGAGTCGCGCGAGGGAGCGAGCACCGACGCGGGCGACGTGCAGGGCGCCGGCGACCAGGGCATCATGTTCGGCTACGCGACGACCGAGACGCCGCAGCTCATGCCGCTGCCGATCTGGCTCGCCCACCGCCTCGCCGAGCGGCTCGCC
>LNFD01000024.1 GCA_001464255.1 Actinomycetales bacterium Ga0077552
CACGCGCTCATGACCCGCGAGCTGCGCCAGCGCTTCCCCACCTGGTCGGTGCCGCGCGTCGACGGCGGCCTGAGCCTGTGGGTCAACCTCGGGGCGCCGGTCAGCTCGCAGCTCGCGCTCGCCGCGCGCGCCGAGGGGCTGCTCGTGGGCGCCGGCCCGCGCTTCGGCCTCGACGGCGCCTTCGAGCGCTTCGTGCGCCTGCCGTTCTGCCACCCGGCAGAGGTGACGATCCCGGCCCTCGATCTGCTGCAGACCGCGTGGCACCGCGTCGGGCTGCGTGAGCCGATCGCGGCCTCGGAGGAGCTGCTCGCGGCGGTCGTGTAGCGTGAGCGGCGCATCCTGACCGATCGGTCTGATTCGGGGTGCGCGCTCACCGCTTGGGATGCTGACCCGCGCATCGTCGCGCATCGACCCTGCCCTCACAGCCGCCTCGGGCGTCCCTGCCCGCCGTACGACCGGAGTCCCCGTGCACCTCCTCTCGGTGTTCAGCCTGCGCAACCGAGCGCTCATCGCGCTCGTCACGATCGTCGTGGGCCTGTTCGGCGGCCTGGCGCTCACGACGCTCAAGCAAGAGCTCATCCCCACGATCTCGGCCTCGCAGATCGTCATCGTGACGCAGTACCCCGGTGCCGCGCCCGAGATCGTCGAGCAAGACGTCTCGACGCCCATCGAGACCGCCATCCAGGGCGTCGCCGGGCTCGATGCCTCGAGCGCGACCTCGAGCACGGGCTTCTCGGTGGTCTCGGCGTCATTCGACTTCGGCGCCGACATCGTGCGCGCCGAGCAGCGCGTGCAGCTCGCGGTCAACCGGCTCACCCTGCCCGCCGATGTCGAGCCGCAGGTGATCGTCGGATCGATCGACGATCTGCCGGTGCTGCAGATCGCGGTCACGAGCAACCTCAGCGCCGCCGACCTCGATGCTGCCCTCGAGAACCAGGCCGTGCCCGACCTCACCGACCTGGTGGGGGTGCGCGAGGTGTCGGTGCAGGGCGCGCTCGGTCAGCGCGTGACGATCACGCCTGACGCCGATGAACTGTTCCGCCTCGGTCTGACGAACTCCGACATCACCGACGCCCTCGACGCCTACGGCGTGCTGCTGCCCGCCGGCTCGATCACGGAGGACGGCCGCACCCTCGTCGTGCTCTCGGGCGTGCGCATCTCCTCGATCGACGAGCTCGCGGCGCTGCCCCTCATCGGCGCCGAGAGCGAGGGCCTCACGACCATCGCCGACGTCGCCGAGGTCGCGGTCGTCGACGACCCCGTCACGAGCTACAGCCGCGTCAACGGCGAGCCGGCCCTGACCCTCGGCGTCACGAAGACGCCCGCGGGCAACACCGTCGAGGTCTCCCGCGCCGTGCAGGCGGCGCTGCCCGCGCTCGCCGACGCGATCGGATCGGGCACCGAGTTCACGATCGTGTTCGACCAGGCGCCGTTCATCGAGAAGTCGATCGAGTCGCTCGCGGTCGAGGGCGTGCTCGGCCTCGTCTTCGCCGTCATCGTCATCCTCGTGTTCCTGCTGTCGATCCGCTCGACGCTCGTCACGGCGATCTCCATCCCGACCTCGGTGCTGCTGACGTTCATCGGCATGCAGGTCTCGGGCTACTCGCTCAACATCATCACGCTCGGCGCCCTCACGATCTCGATCGGGCGCGTCGTCGACGACTCCATCGTCGTCGTCGAGAACATCAAGCGGCACCTCGGGCTCGGGGAGGACAAGAAGACCGCCATCCTCACGGGCGTCAAGGAGGTGGCCACGGCCATCACGGCGTCGACCGTCACGACGATCGCCGTGTTCCTGCCGCTCGCGCTCGTCGGCGATGTCACGGGCGAACTGTTCCGACCCTTCGCCCTCACCACGACGATCGCGCTCGCGGCCTCGCTCTTCGTGTCGCTCACGATCATCCCCGTGCTCTCGTACTGGTTCCTGCGCGCTCCGAAGCCGAAGAAGGCGGGCGCCCATGCGGCCGACGACGAGGCCGTCGCGGCCGCGCCGATCACGCTCGACGAGGAGTCGGCACGGCCCACCCTCCTCCAGCGCGGCTATCTGCCGGTCATCCACTGGACCTTGAAGTTCCCCGCGATCACGCTCCTCATGGCGATCCTCGTGCTCGTCGGCACCGGATTCCTCGCCACGGGTCTCAAGACCACGTTCATCGGCAACTCGGGCCAGAACACCCTCACGGTCACGCAGTCGCTCGAGAACGGCGCGAGCCTCGAGGCGCTCGACGACGCGGCCACCCAGGTCGAGTCGACGCTGCTCGACATCGAGGGCATCGAGACCGTGCAGGCCTCGATCGGCTCGGGCCAGGGCTCGCTCGCCGCGATCTTCGGGGGCGCGAACGACATCACCTTCTCGATCACGACCGATGCCGACGCCGACCAGGACGCCCTCCAGGCGACGGTTCGGGATGCTCTCGCCGAGATCTCCGACGCCGGCGAGATCAGCGTGCAGGCCGCCGGCGGCGGGGGCGGCTTCGGCTCCTCCGACATCGAGGTCGACATCACGGCCGCGAACCGCGCCGACCTCGAGGCCGCGGCGCAGGACGTGCTCGACGCCGTGCGCGAGCTCGACATCACGGCCGAGGCCACGAGCAACCTGGCCGACACGCAGCCCTACCTCGCGATCCGCGTCGACCGCGAGCGCGCGGCCGAGCTCGGGCTCAGCGAGGTCGCGGTCGGCGGCATCGTGACGGCCGCCATGTTCCCGGCCTCGGTGGGGTCGGTTGTGCTCGACGAGAAGAACCTGTCGATCTTCCTGCCCAACAGCAGCGCGCCCACGACGGCGCAAGAGCTGCGCGACTTCAGCATCCCGACCGCGATCGGCCCGCAGCCGCTCTCCGAGCTCGCGACGGTCGACGAGCAGGAGGGCCCTGCGAGCATCACGACCATCCGCGGCACCCGCAGCGCGACCGTGACGGTCACCCCCAGCACTGACGACACGGGCACCGCCTCGGCGCTCGTGCAGGCCGCGGTCGACGAGATCGAGCTGCCCGACAGCGCCTCGGCCAGCCTCGGCGGGGTCACGGCGCAGCAGGGCGACGCGTTCAGCCAGCTCGGCCTCGCGCTGCTCGCGGCGATCCTGATCGTCTACGTCGTCATGGTCGCGACCTTCAAGAGCCTGCGCCAGCCGCTGCTGCTGCTCATCTCGGTGCCCTTCGCGGCGACCGGCGCGATCGGTCTGCAGGTGATCTCGGGCATCCCGCTCGGGGTTCCCTCGCTCATCGGCGTGCTCATGCTCATCGGCATCGTCGTGACGAACGCGATCGTGCTCATCGACCTCGTGAACCAGTACCGCGAGCGCGGCATGCGCGCCCGCGAGGCGATCATCGAGGGCTCGTCGCGCCGCCTCCGGCCGATCCTCATGACGGCGGCCGCGACGATCTTCGCGCTTCTGCCGCTCGGGCTCGGCCTCACCGGCAGCGGGGGCTTCATCTCGCAGCCGCTCGCGGTCATCGTCATCGGCGGCCTCATCTCGTCGACCCTCCTGACGCTCGTGGTGCTGCCCGCGCTGTACTACGTCGTCGAGGGTGCGAAGGAGCGCCGCGAGGACCGCCGCGCGACGAAGGCGGCGCAGGCCGCAGGCACCGCCTAACGGCGGGCGCGGTCGCGTACCGCGCGCGGTCGGGGTCTTGCTATCGTGAGCACACCCCCGACCGAAAGCGATTCGCCATGACCGCACCCGACCCTGCCGCGACCGTCTCCCCGGGCGTCTTTACGACGACCACGGTGCAGCTGGCGCCGTACCGCATCCAGTGGCTCGCGCGCCTCATGTACGGCAACGCCTTCGAGATCGTCGTCATCGCCGTCATCATCGCGAACGCCGCCGCGCTCGCCGTGCTGACCTACGACGATGTCGCCCCCGGTGTCGTCGCGGTGGCCACCGCGATCGACCGCGCTGCCCTCGTCTTCTGCACGGTCGAGGTCGTGCTGCGCATCGTCTCGTACGGCAAGAAGCCGTGGATGTTCTTCCGCAACCCCTGGAACGTCTTCGACTTCCTCATCGTCGTGCTCATCCCCTTCCTCGACGGCGAAACGGTCATCTTCCGGCTCGTGCGCCTGCTGCGCATCCTGCGCATCTTCCGCTTCCTGCCCGAGGCGCGCATCCTCATGCTCTCGATGATCAAGTCGGTCGCGCCGCTCGCGAGCCTCGGCGTGCTCATCGGCTTCCTCATGTTCATCTACGCCATG
>LNFD01000025.1 GCA_001464255.1 Actinomycetales bacterium Ga0077552
CCGTCGGAGTTCTCGTGCTGACGACCTTCGATCGCGACGACTACCTGTTCGCCGCCCTCGACGCCGGGGCGAGCGGGTTCCTCCTCAAGAACGCGAGCCCCGAGAAGCTCGTCGAGGCGGTGCTCGTCGTCGCCCAGGGCGATGCGCTGCTCGCCCCCGACGTGACGCGGCGCGTCATCGAGCGCGCCGCCGTGGTGCGCGAGCCCTCCGCGCCGCGCGACGCGCGACTCGACGACCTCACGGAGCGCGAGACCGAGGTGCTGCGCCTGCTCGCCCGCGGGCTCAGCAACGCCGAGATCGCGCGCGAGCTGTGGCTCGGCGAGGCGACGGTCAAGACGCACGTGTCGAAGGTGCTGCTGAAGCTCGGCCTGCGCGATCGCGTGCACGCGGTCGTGTTCGCCTACGAGAACGGTGTCGCGGTTCCCGGAGACCTCGCGTAGTCACCCGTGCGGGGGAGGCGCACCCGTCGCACGGGGGATGCCCGGCCGGGCGCGGGTGCCTAGCGTGAAGGATGACGGAAGGAGCACGATGCTCACGATCAGCAGCGTGACCAAGCACTACGGCGAGCGCCGCGTGCTCGACGACGTCTCGTTCGAGGTCGGCCGCGGCCGCCTCACGGGCTTCGTCGGAGGCAACGGGGCCGGCAAGACCACCACCATGCGCATCATCCTGGGCGTGCTCGGCGCCGACGCGGGAGCGGTGCTGCTCGACGGCGAACCCCTGACCCGAGACGGTCGGCGGCGCTTCGGCTACATGCCTGAAGAGCGCGGCCTGTACCCGAAGATGAAGGTGCACGAGCAGCTCGTCTACCTCGCACGGCTGCGCGGCATGCGCGCGGGCGTCGCCGCCGAGAAGGCCGATGAGCTGCTCGAGCGCCTCGAGCTGCACGAGCGGCGCGACGAGCCGATCGAGAAGCTCTCGCTCGGCAACCAGCAGCGGGCGCAGATCGCGGCCGCTCTCGTGCACGACCCCGAGGTGCTCGTGCTCGACGAGCCCTTCTCGGGCCTCGACCCGATGGCGGTCGAGACCGTGCTCGGTGTGCTCTCCGAGCGCGCGGCCCGCGGCGTGCCGGTGCTGTTCTCGAGCCACCAGCTCGACGTCGTCGAGCGGCTGTGCGACGACATCGTCGTCATCGCCGACGGCAGGATCCGAGCGGCGGGCACCCGGGATGCCCTGCGCGAGGCCAACGCGGGCTCGCAGTGGGAGCTGCAGGTGGCCGACGACGCGGCCTGGGTGCGCGGTATCGCCGACATCGCCGTCATCGAGTTCGACGGCGGCTACGTGCTCTTCGAGGCCGATACCCACGGTGCTCAGCACGTGCTGCAGCAGGCTGCCCAGCGCGGCGAGGTGCAGCGATTCGCGCCGCGCCGCCCCACCCTGACCGAGATCTTCCGAGAGGTCGTGCAGTGATGACCACCGCCACCAGCACCCCCGCCCCCCACGCCGCGCTCTCGATGCGCGCCGCCGTCGGCCTCGTCGCCGAGCGCGAGATCACTTCGCGCGTGCGGTCGAAATCGTTCATCATCTCGACGGCGATCCTCGTCATCATCGTCGCGGCGGGCATCATCATCTCGAACCTCGTCGCCGGCAACGGCAGCACGACGTCGGTCGCCGCGATCGGACCCGTGGCCGAGTCGCTCGAGACCATCGACAGCATCGAGGTCGAGGCCGTTGCGAGCGCCTCCGAGGCGGAGCGCCTCGTGCGCGACGGCGAGGTCGACGCCGCAGTGCTTCCGATCGAGGGCTCGGTGGCGGGCGAGGCCGCGCTCGAGATCGTCGCGCTCGACGACGCCCCCGATCTGCTCGTGCAGGTGCTTTCGGTTCAACCCGAGGTGCGGCTGCTGCAGGAGGCCCCGGTCGACGAGGGCCTCGCCTTCCTCATCGCCTTCGCGTTCGGCATCGTGTTCTTCACCGCGGCCATCACCTTCGGCGGCACGATCGCGCAGAGCGTGGTGGAGGAGAAGCAGACCCGCATCGTGGAGATCCTGCTCACCGCCGTCCCGGCCCGCGCCCTGCTCGCCGGCAAGGTCGTGGGCAACTCGGCGCTCGCGCTCGGCCAGATCGTGCTCATCGCGGTCACGGCCGCACTGTCGCTCATGCTGACGGGGCAGGACGTGCTGCTGAGCGACCTCGGCCCCGCGGCCATCTGGTTCATCGTCTTCTTCGCCGTCGGCTTCGTGCTGCTCGCCGCGATGTTCGCGGCCTCGGCCTCGCTCGTCTCGCGCATGGAGGACACGGGCACGGTGCTGCAGCCGGTGACCTGGCTCGTGATGCTGCCGTACTTCCTGATCATCTTCTTCAACGACAACGAGCTCATCGTGGGCATCATGTCGTACGTGCCGTTCTCCTCGCCCGTCGGCATGCCGACGCGCATCTTCCTCGAGCAGGCGCAGTGGTGGGAGCCGTTCGTGTCGCTCGTCGTGCTCGCCGCGAGCGCGGTGCTCATCGTCGGCATCGGCGCGCGCATCTACGAGAACTCGCTGCTGCGCACCGGGGGCCGCGTGAAGCTCGGTGAGGCGCTCAAAGGCTGAGCGGATCCGCGGAGTCGAGGCCGCGGTGGGTGGGAGGATGGAGGCGTGACGCGCATCCATGACACCAGCTACCGCGGCTTCGCGAGCGACAACTACGCCGGCGTGCACCCCGAGGTGCTCGCCGCCCTCGCCGACGCGAACGGCGGCCACCAGATCTCGTACGGGGAGGATCAGTACACGGCCCGCCTCACCGAGGTCGTCAAAGCCGAGTTCGGCGAGCAGGCCGAGGTCTTCCCGGTCTTCAACGGCACGGGCGCGAACGTGCTCGCGCTCACGGCGCTCATGCCGCGCTGGGGCGCCGTCATCGCGAGCGGCACGGCGCACATCCACACCGACGAGGGCGGCGCGCCCGAGCGCGTGAGCGGCCTCAAGCTCTTCACGGTGCCGACGCCCGACGGCAAGCTCACGCCCGAGCTCGTCGACACCGAGGCCTTCGGCTGGGGCGACGAGCACCGCGCGCAGCCGCTCGCCGTCAGCATCACGAACACGACCGAGGTCGGCACGCTCTACACGCCGGCCGAGGTGCGCGCGCTCGCCGACCACGCGCACGCGCACGGCATGGCCCTGCACCTCGACGGCGCCCGCGTCTGGAACGCCGCCGCCGCCCTCGGCACGAGCCTGCGCGCCTTCACCGCCGACGCCGG
>LNFD01000026.1 GCA_001464255.1 Actinomycetales bacterium Ga0077552
ACGTGCGCACGACCACGAAGGGCTACCTCGCGAGCTGCGGGCTTACCGTGCCGCGCATCGACAACGCCCGGCGCATGGTCGACTACGCCGTCGAGCTCACGCGCATCGTCGACCGCTTCAGCGCCCAGTGGGGCGTGCCCCTCGCGCTGCGGGCCGGGGTCGATCTCGGTGAGGCGAGCAGCGGCCTCGTCGGTCGCGCCCACATGGTCTACGACCTGTGGGGGGATGCCGTGAACCTCGCCTTCCGCCTGCAGGCCGAGCGCACCGAGTCGGGCATCTTCGTGACCGACCGGGTCGCGACCGCCCTGCCGGCCACCGTTCGCCTGATCGAGGCGGGGATGATCGGCACGGCGCAGGGCGAGCAGCGGGTGTGGCGCATCGACACGGAGCACTCGGCGTGACCGAGATCTGGAGGGAGCCGTGGTTCTGGCCCTGATCGTGCTGCTCGTGCTCGGCGAGCTGCAGGAGGCGCTCGCGCAGCGCGGCAGCCCGGCCGCCCGCGTCGTGCGACTGCTGCGCAACTACGTCGCCCCCGTCGCGGCGCTGCTCGTGCTCGTGGCGCAGGCCGAGGGGGCGGAGGTCGAGGCGTCGTGGAGCCGGATCGTCGCGACGGTGCTCGGGTTCCTCGTCATCCTCGTGCTCATCAACGGGCTCAACGTCGCGCTCTTCGTCACCGCGCGCAAGGGCAGCTGGCGCGAGCGGCTGCCGTCGATCTTCGTCGACGTCGGGCGGTTCCTGCTGATCGTCATCGCGATCGCGATCCTGTTCTCGTGGGTCTGGGGTGCCGACATCGGCGGCCTCTTCACGGCGCTCGGCATCGGATCGATCGTCATCGGCCTCGCCCTGCAGAACGCCGTCGGCTCAGTGCTGTCGGGCCTGCTGCTGCTCTTCGAGCAGCCCTTCGAGCTCGGCGACCACCTCGAGGTCGGCGACGTGCGGGGCCGTGTCATCGAGGTCAACTGGCGCTCGGTGCACATCCGCACCATCGGGGGCGTCGTCATCGTGCCGAACGCCGAGCTCGCGGCCGCCTCGTTCGCGAACCTCAGCCGCAAGGGCGGCCCCTACTCCGCCTGCGCGATGGTGCAGTTCGCCACCGAGGACCCGCCCGAGACGGTCATCCGGGTCATGACGAACGTCGCCGCCGACCTGCCGATGATCGTCGCGGGCGAGCAGCCGAGTGCCGATGCCTTCGCGGCAGGCCAGTACGAGATCACGATCCCCGTCGCGACGCCGAGCGACGAGTACGGGGCGCTCTCGGAGTTCCGGCGGCGGCTCTGGTACGCGGCGCGCCGCGCCGGGCTGCGGCTCGACCGCGACTACTACGTCGACTACGACAGCACCGACCGCCGCCGGGCAATGCTCATGCGGTTCTGCGCGGCGCTCTACTGCGACCCCGCCGACCTGCAGCAGCACGTCGATCGCGTGCGCGTCGAGCGCTACGTCTCGGGCGAGAAGCTGCAGCACATCGGCGAGGTGCCCGACGGCATCCGGTTGATCGACTCGGGCACGGCGCTCATGGTGGTCGAGGCGCCCGGCGGAGTGCGCGTGCCGGTGACCGAGCTCACGCGCGACGAGATCGTCGGGCTCACCTCGCTCACGCGGCAGGGCATCAACGCCGCGGTCTACGCGATGACCGAGGTGACGGTGCTCGCGGTGCCCGTCGACGTGCTCGACCAGCTCGTCGCGAGCCGGCCCGAGCTTGCGCGCGACTTCGGGCGCGAGATCGACAATCGCCGTCGTCTCGTGAGCGAGGCCTTCGTCAAGGCCGGCCTGGCGCTGCCGCCGGGGCAGCGCACGATCGCGTACTGAGGGCGGGCATCCGCGCCCCGTCACACGGCGGCGGCCGCTGATAGATTCGGGCCATGAAGTACGCCGAAACGGTCGTCGATCTCATCGGCGGAACCCCCCTTGTGCGCCTCAACCGCGTCACCGACGGCATCACGGCGACCGTGCTCGCCAAGGTCGAGTACCTCAACCCCGGCGGCTCGTCGAAAGACCGCATCGCGACGCGCATCATCGACGCCGCCGAGCGCGAGGGCCTGTTGAAGCCGGGCGGCACGATCGTCGAGCCCACGAGCGGCAACACGGGCGTCGGCCTCGCCCTCGTCGCACAGCAGCGCGGCTACCGCTGCGTCTTCGTGCTGCCCGACAAGGTGGGGGAGGACAAGCGCAACGTGCTCACGGCCTACGGCGC
>LNFD01000027.1 GCA_001464255.1 Actinomycetales bacterium Ga0077552
TTCGTCGAGCACGACGGTCAGCGCTGGTACCGCACCGATGACGCGGGCGAGCTCGTCGATGGGGTGCTGCGCGTGACGGGTCGCATCGACGACACGATCGTCACGGGCGGCCTCAAGGTGCGCCTCGGAGACGTCGAGCGCATCGTGCGCGAGCAGCCGGGCCTCGCCGACGCCGTCGTCGTGGCGGGGCACCACCCCGAGTGGGGCGAAGTGCCCGTCGTCGTGACGACCTCGCGGCCCGACCTCGAGACGTTGCGTCGAGCCGTCGGTGCGACGATGCCGCCCGAGGCGCGCCCCGACCGCATTTTGACGGTGGATGCTGTGCCTCTCTTGCCGAGCGGCAAACCCGACCGGCTCGCCCTGGCCCGCCGCGCGGCCACAGGTCACTAAACTCACGCTCGTGGCCACGACGAAGAAGGCGCGCGCGAAGAAGCCCGCCAGCAAGCAGACCAAGCGCACGAACCCCTCGAAGGCGAGCGCAGCATCCGGAAACCCGGCGAAGGTTCGCCGCGCGACCGCGCGCGACTGGATCGCCGGCGCCCGCCTGCGCACCCTGAGCCTGGCGATTTCGCCCGTCGCACTCGGTACCGCGATTGCGTACGTCACGCAGGGCTACAACCTCGCGCTCGCGCTGCTGTGCCTGGGCGTCGCGGTGTTCGTGCAGATCGGCGTCAACTTCGCCAACGACTACTCCGACGGAGTGCGCGGCACGGATGTCAACCGCGTCGGCCCGAGCCGACTGACCGGTTCGGGCGCTGCTCGCCCCCGCACGGTACTCACGGTGTCGCTCGTCTTCTTCGGACTCGGGGCCGCCGCGGGCATCGCGATCGCCGTGCTCACCGGCATTTGGTGGCTACTCGCCGTGGGCGCCGGCGCGATCGTCGCGGCCTGGTT
>LNFD01000028.1 GCA_001464255.1 Actinomycetales bacterium Ga0077552
CCCTACGGCTACCTCGGCTTGGGCGAGCTCGTCGCGTTCATCTTCTTCGGGCTCGTCGCCACGATCGGCACGACCTTCGTGCAGATTCAGCAGGTCCCCTTCGAGGCCTGGCTCGCCGGCTCGCTCGCTGGCTTGTTTGCCGCGGCGATCATGCTCGTCAACAACATTCGCGATCGTGAGCAGGATGCCCGGGTGGGCAAAAAGACCCTGGCCGTTCGCATCGGCAACCTGCCCGCGCGCATCCTCTTCGTCGTTATGCTGCTCGGCGCTTACGGTTTCATCGTGCCGTTCGCGCTCATCTACGTGTGGGCGCCGATGGTGTTCTTCACGCTCCTGATCTCGGCGCCTGTCGTGCTCATCGTGCTGCTGGCGAAGACGCCCGGCGAGCTCGTGCTCGCGCTCAAGCTCACGTCGCTGGCCGCGCTCACCACGGGCCTCGGACTCGCGGCGGCGATCGCCTTCTAGCGCGAGCGTTGTCAGGCGCGCCCGGGGCGACTGCACTCGGCTGCGAAGAAAGGACGCGAGGGATGAGCCTCATCGTGACGGTGTTGTCAGCCACGCGCCTTCCCGCTCTGCGAACAGCCCGGCCAGCATGGGTCGAGGTCGAGCACGGCGACGGCTTTGCCTATGTACGAGAAGACCACAACACGCCGTGGCTTCGCGTCGGCGGCGACGGGCGCTTTCTCGGTGCTGAGACGGTCGTGGAGCACCTCGACGCGGCCCTCACGGCCACGGCTGTGACGGTGGCCGTGGTTGAGCTTCACAACCGCGAGAGCATCGACGAGGCCGTTGACCGCGCGGCGACCCTGCCGTTGGTAGCGGGCACCCTCGAGCTGCGGATCGACACGGCCGTCAGGTTGCCGGTTCGGTGACCCCTCCGGGCACGTCGTTTACGGAGTACTCGGCACCCGAAGCGTGACCTCAGCGCCCGGCGAGGCAGTGCGTGCGCTCACCTCGCCACCGTGCGCGAGAAGAACCGCACGAGTGATCGCCAGGCCTAGTCCGGCACCGCCGGCGCCTTCGACTCGCGGTGCCGAGCGTGCTGCTGACGCGCGCCACCCCGGCTCGAAAACGAAAGGCAGGTCGTCGGCCGCGATGCCCGGCCCGTGGTCGCGGACCGTCACGACCGCGGTGTCTGTTTCGCGCGAAACCGTGATC
>LNFD01000029.1 GCA_001464255.1 Actinomycetales bacterium Ga0077552
CGACCGCCGACTCGCCGTGCTTGCGAGCCCCGCCCGGCAGCCCCCACGTGCCGCCGTGGTGCGACCACACGGCGCGATGCTGCAGCAGGATGCCCGCCTCGGGGTGCCACGCCAGCAGGCCCGCCGCGCCGAAGCGGCCCCAGTAGCGCTGACCGTTGTCGCCCTCGACCCAGGCGTCGCCGGGATCGCGCGCGGCGCCCGTCGGCAGGGGCGGCGGCGTGCTCGAGAGCGGGTCGTGGGTCATGGTGGCATCAGGCTAAGCGAGGATGATGGGAACGTGATGATGACCGCGACCGCCCCGCCGCTTCCCGGACGCGCGGTCATCCGCCAGCGGTGGAGCGACTTCGTCTTCCTGCACTGGCGCGTCGCGCCCGCGGTCGTCGCGCCGTTCCTCCCCGCGGGCACGCGCCCCGACGTCGACGAGAACGGCGATGCGTGGGTGGGGCTCATCCCCTTCGTGCTGAGCGACCACGCCTTCCTGCCGCTGCCGCCCGTGCCGGGGCTCGGCACATTCATCGAGATCAACGTGCGCACGTACTCCGTCGACGAGGCGGGCAATCGCGGGGTGGTGTTCCGGTCGCTCGATGCCGAGCAGCTGCCGTCGGTGCTCGCCGCGCGCGCCCTCTTCGGGCTGCCCTATCAGTGGATGCACGCCGACCGCCGCGTCGACGACACCACGATCGAGTACCGCGGGCGCCGTCGAACGGGCGCGCGCCCGAGCACACGCATCCATGCCCGCCCCGGCACGACCCCGGTGGATACCGCGCTCAGCCGGTTCCTCACCGCGCGCTGGGGATTCCACGAGCGGCACCTCGGCCGCACCATCCACGCGCGCAACACGCACGCGCCGTGGCCGCTCGTCGAGGCTGAACTGCTGCGCCTCGACGATGAGCTGCTCGCGGCAGCCGGGTTTGCCGACCTCGCCGCCCGAGCGCCCGACTCGGTGCTCGCGACGCCGCACGGGCATCCCGGAGTCATCACCGAGTTCGCCCGCGCGACCACGCTGCGGTAGTGCTTGCCCTACTCGGGGCGGAAGGCGCCCGCGATCGTCGGCGCGACGTCGGGAACCGCGAGCACCGTGATCGGGTCGCCCGCGCGCACAGATCCGCGCCGGACCACGCGGGCGTAGGCCCCGAGGCGCCGGGAGTCGGCGAAGCGCTTGACCCAGCCCGTCGCGTCATCGCCCCCGACCCAGCGAGCGAAGGTCTGGCACGGGGTGCGCGGCAGCGTGAACTCGAGCTCGATCGCGTCGGCGCTCGCGCCGATGCGCCAGCGCTCCCCGATGCGGGCGGCGTTCACGTCGAGACCGTCGACCCGCAGGTTCTCGCCGAACCACCCGGGGTGCAGTTCGCGGCCGAGCGCCTCGGCCCAGAAGTCGGCATCGGACTGGCTGTAGAGGTAGAGCGCCTTGTCGTGCCCGCCGTGGTGCTTGCGGTCGACCTGCACGTCGCCGACGAGCCCGAAGTCGTCGACGCGCACGGCGCCCTCGACGGCGCGCTTGTCGATCGCGGTCACGGTGCGCGTTCCGGGTTTGTCGGCACGCAGCTCGCGCACCATGCAGACGGCGGAGATCGTGGGCATGGGGTCAGCCTAGAGCGAG
>LNFD01000030.1 GCA_001464255.1 Actinomycetales bacterium Ga0077552
CCGAGGGCATCTCGGCCCACTACGAGAACGGCGTGCTCAGCGTCATGATCCCCGTGCTCGAGAAGGCCAAGCCGCGCAAGATCAGCGTGGCCACGGCGGGCGATCGCCAGGAGGTCTCGGCCTAGCTCGACGACGACCCGAGCCGCGCGGGCCTCGAACCTTCGGGTTCGGGGCCTGTCGTCGTTCGAGAACGCCGCAGCGCAGCATCCAGGCCCGGCACCGGCGCCGCTCCGGCGCGGACCGCCCGGAGCGCGCCGAGGATGGAGATGAGATCGACGACCTCCTGCAGGGCCGCCCCCGCGATGGCGGGCAGCAGCCCGACGGCGGCCACGAGCATGAGGCCGACCGAGATGGCGATGCCGAGCCAGATGCTCTGCAGGGCGATGCGCACGGTGCGCTGCCCGATCGCGACGGCGCGCGCGACGCGCGAGATGTCGTCGAGCAGGATCACGACGTCGGCCGACTCGCTCGCCGCTGTCGACCCCTTCGCGCCCATCGCGATGCCGACATCGCTGACCGCGAGCACAGGCGCGTCATTGACACCGTCGCCCACCATGACCACCGGGCGCGGCTGCGCCTCGCGGATGATGCGCACCTTGTCGTCGGGCAGGCACTCCGCGTGCACCTCGGTGATGCCGAGACCGGCGGCGATCGTCTGGGCGGTCGCGGCAATGTCGCCTGTCACCATGAGAGTGCGGGTCACCCCGAGGGCGCGCAGGGCGACGAGGGTGTCGGCGGCGTCGCCGCGCACAGCATCCCGCAGCACGACGACCCCCGCGAACCGACCGTCGATGGCGGCGTAGATCACAGCCTCACCGCTCTGTCCCGGCCGCTGCGCTACGTCGGGTGCATGCTCGCCGACGAACCCGGGCTTTCCGACGACGACCGCCCGCCCACCGATCGTCGCGATCACGCCGGCCGCGGCGACCTCACGGGCATCCGCCGCCTCCAGCAGCGGCAGACCGGCATCGATCGCCGCACGTTGCAGTGAGTCGGCGAGCACATGCGACGAGTAGCGCTCGGCCGAGGCGACGAGCTGCACGAGCTCGTCGTGGGCGAAGCCCGGCTCGGCGTGCGCGGCGACGACGGCGGGCCTCCCCATCGTCAGCGTTCCGGTCTTGTCGAAGGCCACCGTGCGCGCGCGGGCGAGCTTCTCGAGCGAGCCGGCATTCTTCATCACGATGCCCCGCTTGGCCGCGCTGCTCATGCCGCCCATGAACGCCACGGGCGCCGCGATCAGCAGCGGGCACGGCGTCGCCACCACAAGCACTTCGGCGAAACGCACGGGGTCGCCGCTGAGCGCCCAGGCGACACCCGCGATGCCGAGCGACACCGCCGTGAAGGGCACGGCGTACCGGTCGGCAAGCCGCACGAGCGGGGCCTTGCTACTCGCCGCGTCACGCACGAGCTCGACGATGCGCTGATACTGCGAGTCGGCGGCGACGGCCGTGGCGATGACCTCGACCGCTACCGGCCCGTTGACCGAACCGCTCAATACCGCGTCGCCCTGCTCCTTGTCGACCGGAAGGCTCTCGCCCGTGAGCGACGACTCGTCAAAACCGCCCTGCGCGCTCGCGAGCTCGGCGTCGACAGGCACGATCTCGGCGGGGCGCACGAGCAGCCGGTCGCCCACGCGCACCTGATCGGCGGCGACATCCACGATCCCGCCCCCCGCATCGATGCGGTGCGCGAGCTGCGGCACGCGGTCGAGCAGCGCGCGCAGCTCCCTCTGGGCCCGACCAGCTGCAGCGACTTCGAGGGCCTCGCCGCCGGTGAGCATGAGCACGATCAGCAGGCTCGCCCAGTACTCCCCCACCACGATCGTGCTGACGATGGCCGTCACGGCGAGGATGTCGAGGCCGAACTGCTTCGATAGGAGCCCGCGGATCATGCGCACGGCCTCGACGCCGGCGATCGCCAGTGCGTAGAGCGAGATGAGCCAGCGTGCAGCGGGCTCGAGGCCTGCGGCGACGAGCGAACCCGCGACGAGCCCGATCGCGAGCGTGACGGCCACGAGCGGGAAGCGGCGCACGAGCGTGAGAAGACGGGTCACTCTTGCAGGTCTATCCGATGTGCGGCGGCCGCACCAGGGCCGGAGGACACCTCGGAGAGAGGTGCCGCGAGATCATGGCATCGAGCGCCGCGGGGCAGACGGCCGCGAAGCGGTCGACGCGCTGTGTGCGGGGCCTAGCCGCAGGTGCAGCGCTGCGCGGCAGGCACTCCTTCGAGCGCCTGCTCGATGTGCTGGCCGCAGCCCGACCAGGTGACCTTGCCGCAAGCGGAGCAGCGGGCGGGAGAGCACATGAGGGTTTCCTTCCAAGGGCGACAGTGCGCTGATCGCGCGCCCTCATAATACCCCCGGGGGTATATT
>LNFD01000031.1 GCA_001464255.1 Actinomycetales bacterium Ga0077552
CGCGGTCGCGCATGCCCTCGACGAGGCGGGGGATGAGCGGCAGGGTCGTCGCCACGAGCAGGGCGATCGCCGGCAGCACGATGGGCGAGCCGCTCATGACGAGCAGCTCGGCCCCGAGGTCGACGAGCACGACCGCGACGGAGGGAACGATGACGGTGCCCGCGAGCACCCGCACGACGATGCCGAGGCCCGGTCGACGCGTGCGCAGCAGGCTCACAGCCAGCACGATCATGGCCGTGGTGGAGAGGGCCGCCCACCCGCTGCGCTCGACCACCACGAGAGCGACGGCGAGCGCGAACGGCACACTCGTCACAACCAGCACAGTGAGCCAGTGCGCGGCGGGAACGCGCGGCACGAGCGTCACCGCGATCGCGACGATGAGCCCGATCGTCGCGGTGAGGCTCACCAGTGCGGGGCCGCCGACACCGACGAGCGAGAGCGTCGAGGCGGTGAGCACGAGCGCGTACCCGACGCCGACAGCGGTATGCCCGGAACGGCCGGCGGCGGACACCGTGCCGGCGATCGCGACGAGCGCCGTGAGGGCGGCGGGCCCGAGCATCACGGCCGCCTCGGTCGACTGCCACGACAACGAGACGGCGACCAGCAGCGCGGCATGGCCCGCGAGGATGATCGGCAGTCGCAGTGCGAGCCGTGCGCGCCGGCCTGCTGTGGTCGTGGTCAGGATGACCGCGGTGGCTGTCACCAGCACGATCGCGGCGATCGCGCGCACCTCCGGGTCGACCACCGTCAGCCCGAGCGCACCGAGGCCGGCGAGGCCGAGCGTCCAAAGGCTGAGCGCGCGTCCGCGGTGCACGGCCGCGGTCGGACGACCGGCGCGGTCGCCGACGAGCCGAGCCTGCAGGGCGAGGGCGACACTCGCGATGACGAGGCCGAGCACGACCGCGGCGCCCGTGTCGGCGTCGAGCGGCGAGCCGCCGCCCGCGGTCGCGCGGGCGCCACCGAGCAGTGCGGCCATCGCGCCGAGCGCGGCGAGCCCGGCATGGGGGGACACCACGATCGCGAACACGCTCATGGCCCCCGCGAGCACGGTGCGGCGGTGCGCGGCGACATCGGCGCGGCTCAGGGCCGTGAGCGCGAGCGCGCCCGCGGCTGCCGCGGCGGGCACGAGCACGATGAGGGCCGAGGGCCCCCCGATCCAGCCGGGGTCGATGCCGAGCGCTGCGATGACGAGCGCGGCCGGGACGCTCGCCCCCGCGATGAAGCTCCACAGAGGGCGCAGGCCGTGGCGCGCGCTGCGCGCGGCGACGGCGCCGCCGCCGAGCACGGCGGCCGCGGTGCTCAGCCAGCGCTCGGTGCCGTGAGACCAGCCGTCGTCGGGGCCGCTGAGCCAGGCTTCGACGATGAAGGTCGCGAGCAGCACGGCGCCGAGCAGTTGCACGGCGATGAGCAAGGTGCGCTCACGGTGCCGACCGAGCGCTCCGCGCGCCTCGAGACGGCTTGCCCCCTCGAGCAGCGCGAGTGCGACGGCAGCGGTGCCGAGCGGGCCCCACAGCATGCCGGGCGGGGTGCCGATAGCGGCCGCCGCGAGCAGGGGTACGAGGGCGAGGGCCAGGCTGCCGGCGAGCATCCACCCGCGAAGGCGCGTTCGCAGGCCGAGCGCCAGCACCAGGCTGCCGCCGAGCAGGGCGCTGAGGGTCGTCAGTGTCCAGCCGTCGAGACCGCCGGGCAGCGCGGGCGCGAGCGCAACCGCCGCGAGGGTCGCGAACACGAGGGCGAGGGCCGCGACGCACTCGGCCGAGACGGCGAGGGCTCGGCGGCGCAGCACGGGTGCGCCGGCGGTGAACAGCAGCGTCGCGGCGATGAGCACTCCGCAGCGCGCGATCGGGTCGGTGAGGTCGGGGTTGAGCAGCGTGAAGACGAGCGCGGCGAGCGCGACGAGACCCGCCCCAGCGACGGCGAGCACTGACTGCAGGGTTGTGCTGGCGCGCGGGGGAGCGACCGAGTTTGGAGTAGCCGGAGTCGGAGCGGTCGCACGCGCTACGACGGGCGACTTCCGCTCGGGGGCGAGTTCACTAGCGCGGCGCGGGATGCTCGTGACCACCGTCTGCAGTGCGGCGAGTGCGTCGGCCGCGGCCGACGCCGCCTCCCACACCTCGACGCCGGGCTCGCCGCGCAGGTCGGCTCCGCAGGATCGGCAGAGGCCCGCGTCGAGGGGCCGGGTGCACACGGGGCAGCGCGTCGCGTCGCGCAGGCGCTCGACCGTCGGGGCGCTCCAGTGGGCGGTGCTCATGCGCCCGCCTCCTCGTCGGCAACCCACACAAGGATGTCGCCGGGCTGGCACTCGAGCACCCGGCAGATCGCATCGAGCGTCGAGAACCGCACGGCCTTCGCGCGACCGTTCTTCAGCACGGCGACGTTCGCCGGGGTGATGTCGATCGCGGCGGCGAACTCGCCCACCGACATCTTCTTCTTCGCGAGCTGCACGTCGAGGTTGATCGTGATCGGCATCACACCACCTCCGCGAGGTCGCTCTCGAGCTGCGAGGCCTGCCGCAGCAAACCACGCATGACAACGACGAGCAAGGCGAGCACGGCGCCGATCACGATGCCGAGCACGCAGAGCAACGCGATGGAGGGCGAGGCGGCGCCCGCGGTCGTGAGCACGCCGAGGGTCGCGACGACGATGAGGGTTGCCGCGATGATCGCCCCGAGGATCACATCGACGTAGGCGAAGGCCCGGATGTTGAAGATGATGCCCTCGCGGGCGAGGGTCAGCAGTCGCCAGACGCAGACGAGGGCCGCCTGCAGGCACAGCACGAAAAACGCGGCCGCGACCACTCCGGGCCATTGCAGGTAGGCGAGGGGAGGAAGCCGCTCGGCCATCTCGGCCGCGATGACCGGAACCACCACGACCTGGCACAGCACGAGCAGCGCGAGCAGCACGGCGATGAGCGACTTGAGCGAGACGATCGTGATCTGGTGCATCGCGTTCCTATCGTTTGTCGGGTGATATCTATCGACAAACGATACATGACGGGCGGCCGAGTGCACGCAACAACGACAGACGCCGTGGCGGCGGCACGAGAGGAA
>LNFD01000032.1 GCA_001464255.1 Actinomycetales bacterium Ga0077552
GATCAGCTGCCAGAAGCTGCGGCGCGCCTCGGGGTCGAAGCCGGTCGTCGGCTCATCGAGGAACAGCAGCTCGGGCCGGCCGACGATGCCGACCGCGACGTCGACGCGGCGACGCTGCCCGCCCGAGAGCTTGCGGATCAGCACGCCCGCCTTGCTCTCGAGCCCGACGGCGGCGATCACCTCGTCGACGTCGCGAGGGTTCGGGTAGAGCGCCGCGAAGTGCCGCAGCTGCTCCGCGACCGTCACGTTGCCGCTCTCGCCGCTCGACTGCAGCACGATGCCGAGGCGGGCCTTCCAGTCGAGGCCGCCCTTCTGAGGGTCGACGCCGAGCACGCTCACCGCACCGCTCGTTCGCGAGCGGTAGCCCTCGAGGATCTCGATGGTGGTCGACTTGCCGGCGCCGTTCGGGCCGAGCAGGGCGAAGGTCTCACCGCGATGGATGTCGAACGAGACGCCGTCGACCGCGGTCAGGTCGCCGTAGGTCTTGCGCAGGTCGCGCACCTCGACGACGTTCTCGGAAGTGGTCATGGCTCCAGCATCCCGCGCCGCCCGCGTCTGCGGTACCTCCGCCCGGCGGATTCCCGGGTCCACCGACCGGTGGACGCCGCTAATGCACATTGCGCAATTGTGTATTCCTGCCGGAATTACCGATAAACTTGCGCTGGTTTATTCGAATACCGAGGGGGAATCTCATGAAGCGCATTACGACCGAGCTCGTCGACGATCTCGACGGCACCATCATCGGCCCGGGCGAGGGCGGCACCGTCACCTTCGCGCTCGAGGGCGCGAGCTATGAGATCGACCTCGGCCGCCCCAACCAGCAGGCGCTGCGCGACGCGCTCGCCCCGTTCATCGCCCGCGCGCGCTCGACCGGCCGCCGTTCGGCCGCCGCACCGCGCACGCGATCCGCCGGCGGCGGTGACACCGCCGCCGTGCGCGCGTGGGCGCAGAAGAACGGCTACACGGTCGGCGACCGCGGTCGCATCCCCGGCGAGGTGCGCGAGGCCTACGCGGCCGCGCAGCGCTAGCCGGAGACGACGAGCGACACGGCGATCGCCACCATGACGACCGCGATGCCGGCGTCGAGCCAGCGCCACGCGCGCGGGCTCGACAGCCAGCGCCCGAGGTAGCGCGCGCCGAATCCGAGCGCGGTGAACCACAGCACGCTGCCGAGCATCGCACCCGCGCCGAACAGCCAGCGCTGCTCCTGCCACGTGCTCGCGATCGACCCGAGCAGGAACACGGTGTCGAGGTAGACGTGCGGGTTGAGCCAGGTGAGCGCGAGCGCCGTGAGCAGCACCCCGCGCAGACGGGGGTCGGATGCGGGCGCGGGCTCGCCGCCCTCGGGCTGCTCGCCCACCGTGAGGGCGCCGGTGGGGCGCCACGCGCGGCGCGCGGCGAGCATCCCGTACCCGACCAGGAAGATCGCGCCCGCCCAGCGCACCACGTCGACGAGCCAGGGCACGACCTCGAGCACGGCGCCGAGCCCCGCGATGCCGGCGGCGATGAGCACGGCGTCGGAGACCGCGCACACGATGACCACAGCGAGCACGTGCTCGCGCCGGATTCCCTGCCGCAGCACGAAGACGTTCTGAGCGCCGATCGCGATGATGAGCGAGAGGCCGAGGCCGAGCCCGGCGAGCGCTGCGGCCATCGCTACCGGGTGCCGAACAGCGCCTGCAGGCGCTGGATGCCCTCGAGCAGGTCGGCGTCGCCGAGCGCGTAGCTGAAGCGCAGGTACCCGCTCGGCCCGAAGGCTTCGCCGGGTACCGCCGCGACCTCGGCGTGCTCGAGCACGAGGTCGGCGAGCTCGAGCGAGGTCGTCGGCGTCTGGCCCTTCCACTCGCGGTGCAGCAGCCCCGTGACGTCGGGGTAGACGTAGAATGCGCCCGTCGGGGTCGGCGTCACCATGCCGGGGATGCGGTTGAGCTCCGCGACGGCGACGCGCCGCCGCCGGTCGAAGGCCTCGCGCATGGTCGCGACGGCATCCTGCGGCCCGGTGAGGGCGGCGATCGCGGCGCGCTGCGAGATGTTGGCGACGTTGCTCGAGAGGTGCGACTGCAGGTTCGACGCGGCCGCGATGACGTCGGCCGGCCCGACCATCCAGCCCACGCGCCAGCCGGTCATGGCGTACGTCTTGGCCACGCCGTTGACGAGGATGCACTGCTCGGCGAGCTCGGGCACGGCCTCGACGATCGACACCGCGCGCGCGCCGTCGTAGGTGAGGGCCTGGTAGATCTCGTCGCTGATGACCCAGATGCCGTGCTGCAGGGCCCACTCGCCGAT
>LNFD01000033.1 GCA_001464255.1 Actinomycetales bacterium Ga0077552
GCGATTGCGCGACCTGCGCTGAGCGCGCCACGGCTCGCGCTGAATGACCCTCGCCAAGCGGGCCGGGGTGGGGCAGTATTGCGCCCATAGAGCGCGCATCTGACCGCGCCGAGAGCCGGAGGCATACCCCAAGTCCGTAGGATCCGCCGTCGAGACCAGGTCCTCCTGGCTGCCGCTCTTCGTCGTCATGCTCGCGCAGGTGCAGCTCGCCTTCAACGCGTGGAACGTCTCGATCACGGGCATCACCGAAGACCTCGGCATCTCGCCGACGACCGTGGGCCTCGCGAACACCGCGAGCACGTTCGCCGTCTCGGCCTTCCTGCTGCTCGGCGCCAAGATCACCGCGAAGATCGGGCCCGTGCTCGCCTTCCGCATCGGCGTGATCATCCCCGCGCTCGCCGCCATCCTGATCGCGACGGCGCAGGACGGCTCGGTGCTGTTCATCGCCCAGTCGATCACGGGCGCCTCGAACGCCATCACCCTGCCGGCGCTCACGATCATCATCGCCGCGAGCTTCCAGGGCAAGCAGCAGGCCTCGGCGATCGGCTACTTCGCCGCCAGCATCCCGCTCGCCCAGGTCGTCTCGCTGCTCATCGCCGGCCAGTTCGCCTCGACGATCGGCTGGCGCTGGTCGTTCGTGCTCGTCGCCTCGATCGGCCTCATCAACTTCGCCGCGAGCTTCCTGCTCAAGCCCGTGCCGCCGCAGAAGAACCTCATCGTCGACTGGACCGGCGGCATGCTCGCCGCCATCTCGATCATCCTCATCAGCTTCGGCATGAGCGTCATGAACGACTGGGGCCTGCTGACGGCGAGCGGCAACGCCCCGATCTCGATCGGCGAGTTCTCGGTCGTGCCGTTCTTCTTCGTCGCGGCCGTCATCTTCGCGCAGCTCTTCCTCAGCCGCACGCGCAAGCGCATGGCCGAGCAGAAGGTGCCGCTCGTCAACCTCGACATCGTCGGAACCCGCAGCGAGCGCGCCACGGTCACCGTCATGGGCCTCATGCTGTTCGTCGTCACGGCCGTGAGCTTCCTCATGCCCCTCTACATGCAGGTCGTGCAGGGCTTCGTCGGCATCGAGGTCTCGTTCGCGGTGATTCCGTACACGATCTCGATCTTCATCGCGAACACCCTGGTGTCGCGGCTCTACAGCCGCTTCGCGCCGCGCACGATCGCGAGCGTCAGCATGACGGTCGTCACCCTCGCGCTCGTGTGGCTGTCGTTCACGATCGCGAACGACTGGGGTCAGGCATCCGTCATCATCGGCCTCGTCGTGCTCGGCCTCGCGCAGGGCTGCGTCGTGGCCCTCGTGTTCAACTCGCTGCTCACCTCGGCGCCCGCGGAGAACGCCGGCGACGTCGGCGCCATCCGCGGTCTGACGCACAACCTCTCGGGCAGCGCGGGCATCGCCGTCGCCTCGGCCTTCGCCGTCGGCTTGCTCACCTCGAGCGCCTACGCGGCCGCGAACGACTCCGAGGTGTTCACGCCCGAGATCGTCGAGCAGATCAACTTCGACAACGTCAACTTCTTCACCAACGCGCAACTCGAGCAGGTGCTGAGCGAGCGCACCGATGCGACCGACGAGCAGATCGCGGTGGCGGTCGAGGAGTTCACCGAGTCTCGGCTCACCGCGCTGCGCACGACGATGCTCGTGCTCGGCGGGCTCGCGGCGCTCGCGATCGTGCCCGCCCGCCGCATGCCCGGCTTCCAGAAGGAAGACCTCTACGTGGGCTACCCCGAGTCGGACGAGAAGAAGGACTAGGCCGTGTAGCGCTGCTCGATCGTCGCGAGCAGCGTGCGCACCGAGACGCCCGTGGCGCCCTCGGCGAGGTAGCCGTAGGCCGGGCCCTCGTTGACGGCCGCGCCCGCGATGTCGAGGTGCGCCCACGGGATCGGCGAGCCGTCGGCCCGCGTGCCGACGAACTCCTTGAGGAAGATGCCCGCGACGAGCATCCCGCCATCGCGGTTGCCGACCTTGAGGTTGGCCATGTCGGCGAAGCGCGAGTCGAGCTGCGGGCGCAGCTCCTCCGGCAGCGGCATGTGCCAGTGCGGCTCGCCCGTCTGCGTGCCCGCCTCGACGATCGCTCCGACGAGCTCGTCGTCGCCCATGACGCCGACCGTGCGGCGGCCGAGCGCGACGATCGCAGCGCCGGTCAGCGTCGCGACGTCGATGATCGCGTCGGGCCCCTCCTCGCTCGCGAGCACGAGGCCGTCGGCCATGACGAGACGGCCCTCGGCGTCGGTGTTCATGACCTCCACGGTCGTGCCGCCGCGGATGGTGAGGATGTCGTTGACGCGGATCGCCGTCGACGACACGAGGTTCTCCGACATGCACAGGAAGGCCGTGAGGCGCACGGGCAGCCCGAGGCGCGCGGCCGCGAGCACGAGACCGAGGGAGACGGCCGCCCCGCCCATGTCGTTCTGCATGCCGTTCATGGCCTCGGCAGGCTTGAGCGAGTACCCGCCCGTGTCGTAGGTGATGCCCTTGCCGACGAGGGCCACGTGCTTCTCGGCGCCCGCGGGGGCGTACGAGACCTTCACGAGGCGCGGCGGCCGCGACGAGCCCTGGCCGATGCCGATGATGCCGCCGCAGCCCTCCGCGGCGAGCTTCTTCTCGTCCCAGACCTCGACCGTCACGGGGGCGCCCTTCGCGGCCTCGACGGCCGCGTCGGCGAACGACTGCGGGTAGAGGTCGCCGCCCGAGCGGTTCGTCAGGTCGCGCACGAGGGCGATCTGCTCGGTGACGATGCGGATGCGCTCGATCGCCTCGGCCGAGACGGCGGCCGTCGTGCAGACGGTCACCGCGCTGACGGGGCTCTTGATCTTCGCGGCGGTCTTCGCCCGGTAGTCGGTGAATGCGTAGGCGGCGAGCGCCGCGCCCTCGATCATGGCGTGCACGTGGGCCTCGTCGTCGAGGCCGAAGGCGAGCGCGATCGAGCCGGCACCGGCGAGCTGGCGCACCGCCGAGCCCGCGGCGCGACGAGCGGTGTCGGCCGAGAGGGCCGCGCCGAGCCCCACGACGGCGACCGTCGCGCGCGAGCCCTCGAGGGCGGGAAGCCGCACGAGCTCGTCGGCCTTGCCCGTGAGCCCGATGGCGACGAGCTGGGCGTACAGGCCCGACAGCGAGGGGTGGGCGACGAGCTCGGGGCCGTCGGCCCCGATGCGCGCGGCGATCACGACGACGTCGACGTCGAGGGAGGCGGGGGCGGCGGATGAGGTGGTCACCGTCAGGCTGCTCATGGGTGGTCCGTTTCTCGAGCGTTTCGGGGCGATTCGCGAATGAGGAATCGACGCACTCAGGCTATTCCCTTTGGTGTGCGGGCGATATGGTGACGATGATTCTGACGGCCGATCGACGGCGGTCGGAGAGGACCGCCATGCCGCCCGAGGTCGCCCCCGCCGCCCCCGATGCTGTTCCCGAGCCCGTCGTGGTGCCCGACCCCGACGCCCTGCGCGCGACGCGCGTGCCGTGGCTGCGCTCGGGGCCCTTCGCGATCGGCTTCGTCGGCACGATCGGCGTGCTGCTCGCGCTGCTGCTCGGTGCCGCGGTCTCGCAGCTCGCCTACACGATCACCCTCATCTTCCTGGCGACGTTCATCGCGCTCGGGCTCTACCCCGTCGTCACCCGGCTCGAGCGGCGCGGGCTCAAGAAGGGCGCGGCCATCGGCGTCGTGCTCGCGGCCTTCCTGACCGTCGTCGCCGTGCTGCTCGTGCTCATCATCCCGATCGTGATCGAGCAGGCCACCGAGCTCGCGCGCACGCTGCCCGAGAACCTCTCCGACATCGAGAACCAGGGCTGGTTCCTCGACCTCGACGGCCAGTTCAACGGGTACCCGCTGATCCTGCTCGAGTGGGTGCGGTTGAGCTCGGCCGACCCGAACCTCTGGATCACCCTCGGCGGCGGGGCGCTGCGCATCGGCGCCGACATCATCAACGGCACCTTCGGCGTGCTGCTCGTCGTCGTCATCACGATCTACTTCGTCGCCTCGCTCGACGCCATGAAGCAGGCGCTCTACGACCTCGTGCCGGGCTCGAAGCGCGCGGCGTTCTCCGAGATCGCGGAGGAGATCTTCGACTCGATCGGCAAGTACCTGAGCGGCCAGGTCGTCATCGCGGCCATGAACGCGACCTTCTCGTTCATCCTGCTGACGATCATGGGCGTGCGCTACGCGGGCATCCTCGCCTTCATCGCGCTCTTCATCACGCTCATCCCCGTGATCGGTCCGCTCATCAGCACGACGATCATGGTCACCGTCTCGCTGTTCACCTCGCCGACCGCCGCCATCGTCGTCGCGATCGTCTGGTTCCACTGCTGGAGGTGCCGGGCATCCTCCAGA
>LNFD01000034.1 GCA_001464255.1 Actinomycetales bacterium Ga0077552
TTCGGCTCGTTCGTCGAGCACATGGGGCGTGCCGTGTACACGGGCATCTACGAGCCCGGGCATCCGACCGCCGATCACGACGGCTTTCGCGGTGATGTCGCCGCACTCACGCGCGAGCTCGGCGCGACCGTCGTGCGCTACCCCGGTGGCAACTTCGTCTCGAACTACCGGTGGGAAGACGGCGTGGGGCCGCAGCACGAGCGACCGACCCGGGTCGATCTGGCGTGGCGATCTCTCGAGAGCAACCAGGTCGGCATCGACGACTTCGTGCGCTGGGCCCGGCTGACCGGCACCGAGCCGATGATCGCCATCAATCTCGGCACCCGAGGGGCGGCCGAGGCGGCCGAGCTCGTCGAGTACTGCAACGTCACCGGTGGCACGGTGCTGAGCGAGCAGCGGCGCGCCAACGGCGCGGCCGAGCCGCACGCGATCAGACTCTGGTGCCTCGGCAACGAGATGGATGGGCCGTGGCAGATCGGTCACCGCAGTGCCGCCGAGTACGGGGCCCTCGCGAGCCAGGCCGCGCAGGCGATGCGCCGCACTGACCCCGAGATCGAGCTCGTCGTGTGCGGCAGCTCGGCGCGCGATATCGCGACGTTCGGCGAGTGGGAGCGCATCGTGCTCGAGCACACCTTCGAGCAGGTCGACTACCTCTCGGTGCACGCCTACTACCAAGAGCGCGGCGGCGACCGCGCGAGCTTTCTCGCCTCGGGTGCCGCCTTCGAAGCCTTTCTGCACGAGGTCATCGCGACCGCCGACGCCGTCGCGGCTCGTCGGCACTCGAGCAAGCGCATCAAACTCTCGGTCGACGAGTGGAACGTCTGGTACCTCGATGACTTCGTCGGTGAAGAGAACCTGCCGCTGCGCTCGGTGCCGCGCCTCATCGAAGACGACTACTCGACCCTCGATGCTGTCGTGGTCGGCGACCTGCTGACGACCCTGCTGCGCAACGCCGACCGCGTCGCGATCGCCTGCCTCGCCCAACTCGTCAACGTCATCGCGCCCATCCGCACCGAGCCGGGTGGCGAGGCCTGGCGCCAGGCGACCTTCCACCCCGTCGCCCTGCTGGCCCGGCACGCGCGGGGCGTCGCGCTGGATGCCCGCCTCGACTCTCCCCGCATGACCACCGACGCGCATGGCGAGGTCGACGCGCTCGCCACTGCCGTCGTCTGGAACCCCGACGCCGGCGAACTCGTGCTCGCTCTCACCAACCGCGGGCCTGAGCCGCTGACGACCACGATCACCCACACGGGCTTCGCCGATGTCGCCCTCGTCGAGGCCGTGACGGTGGCCGCTGACGACGCCGGGCCACGCCGCACCGCGGCGGAGGCCGCCGGAGCAGCACCGGTGCCGCTCGAGGGCGTCGCAGCCGCAGAGGCGCAGACCACCCTCACCCTGCCGCCCCAGAGTTGGAGCCTCGTGCGGCTCTCGGCGACCGCCGAGACGCCGGCCGGCTAGAAGCCCCAGCGGGCGAGCTGCGCGTTGCGGAACACGCCGCCCGGGTCGACGCGCTGCCGCAGCTCGGCGAACGCCTCCCACCGGGGGTAGCGCGCCGCGAGGGCGTGCGCATCCACCTCAAAGACCTTGCCCCAGTGCGGTCGGGCGCCGAACGGGGCGAGCGCCGACTCGATGCCGGGCAGCGCGGCACGCACCGCGGGCTCGTCGGGCATCCACGTGAAATGAATGCCGATGACGTCGGTGCCGAACGCTCCGCTCAACCAGAGGTCGTCGGCGCGGATGCTCCGAATCTCGCTGACGAGCAGCAGGGGCGCAATGCTCGGGCCGATCTCGCGCATCACCTCGAGCGCCTCGACCGCCCGATCACGAGGCACGAAGTACTCGCTCTGCAGCTCATCGCCGTGCGAGGGCGTGAACTGGGCGCGAAAGTGCGGCAGGCGCTCGAACCACGGCCCCGGCTCGCCGGTCTGGTCGGTGCACGATTCGGCCGACAGCCCGCTGAGCGGATGCAGCGCCTCGGCCGCCCGCACCGCACCGGGCAGCGGCTCGGGCGCCGCCGCTCGCCCTGCGGTCACGCGCGACGTGCGCCACACCTGGTCGATGCGGTGCGGATCATCCCACCGCGTGAAGAGACTCACGCTCTCGGCCGACGCCATGACGGCATCGAGGTCGGCGAGCGCGTCGCGCCAGGGCAGGGCACGATCAACGACCTGGGTCATGGCGTAACTCGGCTCGATCGTCAGTTCGACGCGCGTGACGACCCCGAGCATGCCGAGCGCGACGACCGAGCCCGCGAAGCCGGGGGCGCCGCGGCGCACCGTGTCGATGCGGCCGTCGGCGCACACGAGCTCGAGCCCGACGACGGCGCTCGCCAGCGAGCCGACCGCATCACCCGAGCCGTGCGTGCCCGTCGCGATCGCCCCGGCGACCGAGATGTGCGGGAGCGAGGCCATGGCGCCGAGCGCCCAGCCACGCGCGTCGAGGGCGCGGGCGAGCTCGGCGTAGCGCCACCCCGCGGGTACCGACGCGATACGGCGGTCGGTGTCGATCTCAAGCGCGCCCGGCAGCGCCGCCACCGACACCATGAGGTCGTCGCTGTCGGCGAGCCGAGTGAAGCTGTGTCGCGAACCGACCGCCCGCACCGACGCTGCCCCCGCAATGAGCTCGGCGAGTTCGACGAGGCTCGTCGGTTCGGCGAAACGCGGCGCCGAGAACGCCACGTTGCCCGCCCAGTTGCGGCCGGCGGAGGGGAGAGCAGTCGAGGTCACCCCAGCGATGCTACGCGTGGCGGTCGGCGGGTTACGCCGCCGGTGTGCGCTCGTGCAGCCCCCACGCCTGGCCGTAGCCGCCCTCGCTCTCAGGCCGCGCCATCAGGTCGAGGA
>LNFD01000035.1 GCA_001464255.1 Actinomycetales bacterium Ga0077552
GCAGGGCCGCGGCCCCGTGCAAGGTCACCGAGCGCGCGCGCGACTCGGCGCTCGCCAGCACGCGCGCCACCGCATCCGCCCCCGCATCGGGGCCGGCGGTGTCGCTCGGAGCGTCGATCGGGTCGAGAGCGTCATGGTCGGTCATATGCGGTTCACTGTACTCCGCCCGACTTCGGTAGATTCTGCGCATGGCCCCCGACCACTACTTCACCGCCCAGCCGAGCGGGGAGTTCGTGGCCTCGCCGCTCTCGGTCGAGCTCGCGGGGCGCACGGTCGAGCTGCAGACCGCCGGGGGGGTGTTCAGCCCGGGAGGCGTCGACGTCGGCACCCGGGTACTGCTGTCGCACGTGCCCCCGCCGCCGCCGAGCGGCGATCTGCTCGATCTCGGGTGCGGGTGGGGGCCGATCGCCCTCTCACTCGCCCTCGAGTCGCCGCACGCGACGGTCTGGGCGGTCGACGTCAACGAGCGGGCGCTCGAGCTCACGCGCCGCAACGCCGCCGCGCTGGGCCTCGACAACGTGCGCGCCGTGAGCCCGGATGCCGTGCCCGACGACGTTCGCTTCATGACGATCTGGTCGAACCCGCCCATCCGGGTCGGCAAGAACGAGCTGCACGGCATGCTCGACCGGTGGCTGCCGCGCCTGCGCGAGAGCGCCGACGCCTGGCTCGTGGTCGCGCGCAACCTCGGCAGCGACTCGCTGCACCGCTGGATGGATGCCCGCTTCGCGGGCGAGCTCGCCGTGTCGCGCGCCGCGACCCACAAGGGCTTCCGCGTGCTGCGCGTGCGCAACCGCTCGGGGCTCACGGGGCCCATCACCACGATCGGCTCGGCAGCCGGCTGAGCCGGCGCGGCCAGGTCAGACCGTGATCTCGCCGTCGAACACCAGCTCGGCAGGGCCCGAGAGGGCGACGTGCTCGCCGTCCTCCGCCGCGAACATGCGCACGCCGAGCACGCCGCCCGGCACGGTGACCCGCCACTCGTTCGGCGCCGACTCGCCCGCCCAGTAGCGCACCGCGAGCGCGGCGGCCACGGCGCCCGTGCCGCACGAGAGCGTCTCGCCGCTGCCGCGCTCGTGCACGCGCATGCGGATGCGCCCGATGCCGTCGACCACGAGGGGGTCGGCGGGCACGACGAACTCGACGTTGGCCCCCGCTTCGGGCACAGGATCGAGCTGCGGGGCCACACCGAGATCGAGGGCCGCGAGCTCGTCGTCGCTCGCGAGGGCGACGACGACGTGCGGGTTGCCGACATTGATGCCCAGCCCCGGCCGGGCGACCGGCAGCTCGCGCGCGCGCACGAGCGGCTCTCCGCCGTCGAGCCCCCAGCGGCCGAGGTCGGCGGCGAAGCCGTCGACGAGGCGGTGCACGTCGATGACGCCGGCGCGCGTGCCGATGGCGATCGAGGCCCCGGGAGCGAGCTCGATGAGCTCCTGGTCGATGAGGTACCGCGTGAAGACCCGGATGCCGTTGCCGCACATCTCGGAGACGCTGCCATCAGCGTTCGTGTAGTCCATGAACCACTCGGCGTCGGGATCCGCGGCGAGCAGAGCGCGGCCCTCGGGGATGCTCGCCAAGCGCACGGCGCGGATGACACCGTCGCCGCCGACCCCGAAGCGCCGGTCGGCGAGGGCCGCGCGCTGCGCCGGGGAGAGCTCGAGCGCACCCTCGGGGTCGGAGACCAGCACGAAATCGTTGCCGGTGCCATGGCCCTTGGTGAATCGCAGCGTCGTCACCCGCCCATGCTAGCCGCGAGCTCGTCGGCCACCCGGTGCTCGACCTGGGCCGCAAGGTCGTCGGCAGCGGCATCCATCACCTCGATCGAGGCGTCGCGCCGGAACCAGCTCACCTGCCGGCGGGCGTAGCGCCGGGTGAGGGCCTGGGTCTGGGCGATCGCCTCGGCATCGTCGATCTCGCCGCGCAGCTGCGCGATCGCCTGGGCGTAGCCGATCGCCCGGCTCGCCGTGACGCCCCGCTCGAGGCCGAGCGGCAGCAGGCCGCGCACCTCGTCGA
>LNFD01000036.1 GCA_001464255.1 Actinomycetales bacterium Ga0077552
TGGCGAAGGGCCACGGCGCGGCCGCGATGAGCGCGTCGAGCACGAGGGCGGCATCGGCGACCGTGCGGGCGAGGGGCCCGGGCACGACGAGGCCCGCGAGCCGGTCGAGCCCGCTGCCCGCCGGAACCCGACCGCGCGAGGGCTTGAGCCCGACGATGCCGCACGCCGCGGCGGGGATGCGGATGCTGCCGCCGCCGTCGCTGCCGGGCGCGACGGGCAGCAGCCCCGCGGCCACGGCCGCCGCGGCCCCTCCGCTCGAGCCCCCGGCCCCGCGGCTCAGGTCGTAGGGGGTGCGGGCGGACGCCGCCACGCGGCTCTCGGTGTACGACGGCAGGCCGAACTCGGGGGCGGCGGTCGCCCCGAGGCTGATCGCCCCCGCGGCATCGAGGTGCTGCACGAGCTCGTCGTCGCTCGACGCGATGTGCTCAGCGCGCAGGCGCGATCCGAACGTCGTGCGCTGGCCGGCGCGCTGCACGAGCTCCTTCTCGGCGATCGGTATGCCCCACAGGGGCGCCGACCGCGCGACGAGCCCCTCGAGCGCGTCCGCACGGGCGAGCGCGCGCTCCGCCGCGACGACCGTCAGGGCGCCCACTGCGTCGTTGTGACGCTCGATGCGCGCGAGGTAGTGCTCGACGAGCTCGCGCGGGCTGATCGCGCCGCGACGCAGCTGCTCCCCCTGCTCGAGCGCGCTGAGGTGGTGGAGATCGGGCACCCTGCGAGCCTACGGCGACGCCCGCGCGCGGCCGCGCATATCGATTCGGCAACGAAGGCCCGTGCACACGCCCGAGCGCGCCGCGAACACACCTCGCCGGGCACTCCCGACTGCTAGATTCGCGCCGATGGGCGTCGGGGGCGCGCCTGTCGACCGTCTCGAGGCCGCCCTCCTGAGGAGCATCATGATCGCGCAGCGCCTGCTCGCCGGCACCGCCGCTCTCGTCCTGATCGGCGGGCTCTCCGCCTGCGCCCCCGAGACCGAACCGGTCGCGGAGGAGCCCACTCCCGAACCCACCCCCACGGTCGTCGAGACGATCGAGCCTGAGCCCGTCGACCTCGCCTTCACGATGCCGGTCGACTGCACGACGATCCTCCCGGCGGCGCGCGTCGAGGCGCTCGCGGCGCAGAACCTCGAGCTGCTCGGCGGCCCCGGCAGCGTCTACGGCGACGACTACTTCTTCGACCCGACCCCCGAGCAGCTCGCGGGCGGCATCAGCTGCGTGTACGCGCAAGACGGCGTCGACCTCTCGAGCCTGCTCATCAGCGTGGCGCCCGTCTCGCCCGCGAACCGTGCGCGCATCATCGACGACCTCACGGCCCAGAGCCTCAACGAGGCGACGACCGCCGAGGGCGCCCTCACCTACGGGCAGCAGGGCGACGAGAGCCTCGCCCCGGCGATCTACAACGTCGTCACCCAGGAGAGCTGGATCTCCGTCATCAGCAGCCCCGGCGGCCCCGCGTTCTACGAGGAGGCCGTCGTGCTCGCCGGTGAGGTCGCGGCGCAGGTCTACAACTAGCGCCGCGCGACCGCGCGCGCTCAGCGCCGCGGCATCGTTTACGGGCCCTCAGCGCCGACGCGCGAGCGACTTCTGCATCATGACGACGCCGAGCCAGCGGCCGAACTTGAACCCGACGCGCCCCATCGAGCCCGTCGTCTCGAAGCCGAAGCGCTCGTGCAGCGCGATCGAGCCCTCGGCCCCGCGGTCGGCGATGACGGCGATGACCTCCTTGACGCCCGCCGCCTTCGCGCGGTCGAGCAGTTCGCCCATGAGCGCGGTGCCGAGCCCCTTACCGGTCGAGGCGGGCCCGAGGTAGATCGAGTTCTCGACCGTGAACCGGTACGCCGCCTTCTCCTTCCAGGGGTAGACGTAGGCGAAGCCCAGCACGACGCCGTTGGGCGAGACGGCGACGAGGAAGGGGTAGCCGAGCTCGCGCACCTTCGCGTACTTCGTGCGGAGCGCCTTCAGCGTCCAGGGCGACTCGTCGAAGGTCACGGTCGAGTTGGCCACGTAGTGGTTGTAGATCTCGCGCACGTCGGGCAGGTCCTGCTCGACGGCCTCGCGCACGGTGAACGCGAACGGGGCCTCGGGCTCGGGGCGCTTACGCAGGTGGGGCGGCAGG
>LNFD01000037.1 GCA_001464255.1 Actinomycetales bacterium Ga0077552
CGTTGAGCGGCATCGGCACCATCTCGAGAATCGCCTTGGTCGACTCCTCGGTCGCCGTGTAGGAGTCGGTCATGGGCGTGCGGATGATGCCCGGCGCCACCGCATTGAGGGGGATGCTCGCACCGGCCCACTCGGGCGCCGCGGCGTTGCGGCGGATCCAGCGCACGAGCGCGCGCTTCGTCGAGCCGTAGATGAGCCCGCCCTGGCCGGCGTCGAGCAGCTGCTGCGCCCGGTGCAGCGCGGCTGGCTCATCGTGCGCGAGGCAGGCGTCGACGAGCTCGTCGTCGACCGGGAAGAGCGAGGCCATGGATGCCGTGGCGACCGCGCGCGGAGCATCCGACCCCGACAGCAGCGGTCGAAGAGCCACGGTGGCGGTGGATTCGGTCGCGAGCCCCGCGTTGGCGACGACCGCGTCGATGCGGCCGCCGCTGAGCTCGGTGACGTGGCTCACGAGCGCCGCGCGGCCCTCGTGCGTCGTGAGGTCGGCGATGACGTCGCTGTCGTGCACGTCGACGCCGATGACGCGGTGCCCCTGAGCGGTGAGCAGGGCGGCGGTCGCGGCTCCGATGCCGCTCGCCGCGCCGGTGATGACGTAGGTGCGAGTCATGGTGGTGACTCCTCTCGAATCGGTGCCCCCAGGGTGGCACTGAGGCCCGCTCGACGTCAGGGCCGAACGTCCTGCCCTCGTAGAATTGAGCCATGCGCATCCACGTCGCGACCGATCACGCCGGCCTCGAGTTCAGCCAGACGGTGCGCGAGCACGTCGCCGCCCAGGGGCACGAGGTGCACGATCACGGGCCGCAGATCTACGACGCGCTCGACGACTACCCGAGCTTCTGCATCAACGCCGCCCGCGCCGTCGCGCGCGACCAGGCGGCGGGCGTCGCGGCGCTCGGCATCGTCTTCGGCGGGTCGGGCAACGGCGAGCAGATCGCGGCGAACAAGGTGCAGGGCATCCGTGCCGCCCTCGTCTGGAGCGAGGCCACTGCGCAGCTCGCGCGCGAGCACAACGACGCGAACGTCATCGCGATCGGGGCGCGCCAGCACACGGTCGACGAGGCGCTGCGGTTCATCGACCTCTTCATCGCGACGCCGTACCCCGGCGACGAGCGCCACGCGCGCCGCATCGCCCAGCTCGCCGAGTACGAGACCACCGGCGCGATCGCCGGGCACGAGATCGTCTAGCGGTGCCCGAGGGCCACTCCGTCCACCGCATCGCGCGGCAGTTCGCGCGGCACTTCGTCGGCGAGCCCGTGCGGGCCAGCTCGCCGCAGGGCCGCTTCGCCGAGGGCGCGGCGCTCATCGACGGCCGCATCATGACCGACGCGAAGGCCGTCGGCAAGCAGATGTTCCTCGAGTTCGACGCCGCCCTCTGGTTGCGCGTGCACCTCGGCATCTACGGCGCCTGGGACTTTTCTGGCGCGGTCGCGCAAGACGCGACGCAGCGCTCGGCGCGCGGTCGCATGGGCCAGACGAACATGACGGGCACCGACCCCGATGCGGCGCCGGATGCTCGCACGACGGTCGTCGGCGAGCACGAGGTGCAAGACCACGGGCCGCAGCACTACAACGCGC
>LNFD01000038.1 GCA_001464255.1 Actinomycetales bacterium Ga0077552
TTCCCTGGCAACTCGTCTACCAGAGCCGCTCGGGTCCCCCGACGCAGCCGTGGCTCGAGCCAGACATCAACGACGCGATCGCCACGCACGCAGCGCAGGGCGCGACGGCCATCGTTATGGTGCCGGTCGGCTTCGTGAGCGACCACATGGAGGTCATGTGGGATCTCGACACCGAGGCGATGGAGACCTGCGCCGAGCACAACCTCATCGCTCTTCGGGTGCCCACGCCGGGCATCGACCCGGTCTATGTCAGCGGTCTCGTCGACCTCATCGAGGAGCGCCTGACAGGTACACCCCGCGCCGAACGCGCGCGCGAGACCACCCTCGGCCCCTGGTACGACGTGTGCCGCCCCGGCTGCTGCGAGAACGTGCGCGCTGGCTTCAAGCCCGCCATTTCGGGGCTGCAGCCGTGAATGCCGGGGCGCCGATCCGCCTCGGCACGCGTGGTTCGGCCCTCGCCCTCGCGCAGTCGCAGCGCGTCGCCGACTCGATTGCGGCGCGCACCGGTAGCCCCGTCGAGCTCGTCACGATCTCGACCGTCGGCGACCGGTCGAGCGCTCCCCTCGAGAGTCTGGGCGGGGCGGGAGTCTTCGTCACCGCGGTGCGCGAGGCTCTGCTCGCGGGTGAGTGCGATGTGGTCGTGCACTCGCTGAAAGACCTGCCGACGGCCATGTACCCCGGGCTGACCATCTCGGCGATTCCGACGCGGGCGGATGCACGCGACGCGCTCATCGCGCGCGACGGTCTGACGCTCGAGCAGCTGCCGGCCGGAGCCCGCGTCGGTACCGGGTCGCCCCGCCGACGCGCGCAGCTGCAGAGACGCCGCGACGACCTCGAGATCGTCGACCTGCGCGGCAACGTCGACACGCGCATTGGACGAGTTCTGGGCGACAAGGACGGCGTCGAGGCCAACCTCGATGCCGTGGTGCTCGCGGTTGCTGGCCTCGAGCGCCTTGGCCGCGACGACGTCATTACCGAGCACCTTGGTATCGCCGGCTGGCCGACGGCTCCCGGTCAGGGCGCCCTCGCGGTCGAGACGCTCGCCACCGTCTCGGGCCCGCTGCGCTCA
>LNFD01000039.1 GCA_001464255.1 Actinomycetales bacterium Ga0077552
CACGATGAGCGCGCCGACGTCGAACACGCCGAACGCACGGAAGCCCGGCCAGCCAATAGAGCTCGGGCCGAGCATCCGCCCTCGCCGACTGCGCGGGACGGCCGCGATGCGCCGCCTCGTGAGCGAGACCGAGGTGCGGCCGCACCAGCTCGTGTTGCCGGTCTTCGTGCGCGAGGGCCTCGATGCCCCGCAGGCGATCAGTTCGATGCCGAGCGTCGAGCAGCACTCGCTCGACAGTCTGCGCGCACTCAGCGCCCGCGCCGCCGCCGCGCGCCTCGGCGGCATCATGCTCTTTGGCGTTCCCGCGCAACGCGACGCGATCGGCTCGGGCGCTACCGACCCCGAGGGTATCCTCAACGTCGCCGCCCGCGCGGTCGTCGCCGAAGTCGGCGAGTCGCTCGTGGTACACGACCACGGCCACTGCGGCGTGCTGGATACCTCGGGCCGGGTAGACAACGACGCCACCCTCGTGCGGTACGCCGAGATGGCACTCGCGCAGGCCGAGGCGGGCGTGAAGTTGCTCGGCCTCAGCGGAATGATGGATGGCCAGACGCGGGTCGCCCGCGCCGCCCTCGATGCGGCCGGCTTCACCGACGTTGCCCTGCTCGCCTACTCGGCGAAGTACGCCTCGGCCTTCTACGGGCCGTTCCGCGACGCCGTCGAGTCGGCCCTCAAGGGCGACCGTCGCACGTACCAACTTGATCCGGGCAACGCGCGCGAGGGCCTACGCGAGGCCGCGCTGGACATCGAGGAGGGCGCCGACATCGTCATGGTCAAACCTGCGCTCGCCTACCTCGACGTTTTGCGCCGGGTCGCTGACGTCTCACTCGTGCCGGTGTGGGCCTACATGGTGTCGGGCGAGTACGCCATGATCGCCGCGGCCGCGCAGAACGGTTGGATCGACGGTGACCGCGCGCAGCTCGAGGCGCTTGTCTCGATCCGTCGCGCGGGGGCCGACGCCGTGCTCAGCTACGCGAGCCTCGACCTCGTCGAGAGAGGACTCATCTCATGACCCGTTTCGTTTCGGGCCGCACGCCCACCACGAACGCCGAAGCATTCGAGCGTGCGCTCGT
>LNFD01000040.1 GCA_001464255.1 Actinomycetales bacterium Ga0077552
TGCACCTGCTCTCGCACAGGCTCGTGCAGCCCAACACCCTCAACCTGGACGGCATCTTCGGCCACCTGCCGATCGTCATGTGGACGACGGCTGGCCCCATGCACCCCGACGACTTCGACGCGCGTCGACCGGCGCTGCAGCAGGCGGGCATCTCGGCGCTCGGAGTCGACAAGTTTCCGCGCCTGCTCGACTACGTCACGCCGCCCCGCGTGCGCATCGCCGACGCCTCGCGCGTGCGGCTGGGCGCCTACCTCTCGCCCGGCACGACCGTCATGCACGAGGGCTTCGTCAACTTCAACGCCGGAACCCTCGGCACCTCGATGGTCGAAGGACGCATCAGCCAGGGCGTCGTCGTGGGCGACGGCAGCGACATCGGCGGCGGAGCCTCGATCATGGGCACCCTCTCGGGCGGCGGCACGCACCGCATCGCGATCGGCGAACGCGCCCTGCTCGGCGCCAACAGCGGCGTGGGCATCTCGATCGGCGACGACTCGGTCGTCGAAGCGGGCCTCTACGTCACGGCGGGCCAGAAGGTCGTCGTGGTCGACGGCACCGTCGGAGCCGACGGGCAATCCCGCACGGTCAAGGCTTCTGAGCTCTCCGGCGTGCCGGGGCTGCTGTTCCGCCGCAGCTCGGTCACGGGAGCCGTCGAGGTGCTGCCCCGCACGGGCGCGGGCGTGCAGCTCAACGACGCCCTGCACGCGTAGCCTTCGGATTCGGGATGCTCGCCGCGAGCATCCCGCCTGCCTAGTTCTTCGGCCGCCGCCGCTGCCACCACTGCGCGAGCCGCAGGTCGTCCCAGCCGAATCGGCCCGCGTCGGGCAGCGCGGCGCGAATGCTCTCGTCGCTAAACGGACCCGACGGGCGAACGTGGGCGGGCACCTCGGGATCCCAGGGCAGCGGCTCGCTCACGCCCTCCGCGAGCATGCGCGCTTGAGCTTTGGCGACGAGCGGCACGACCATGGTCCACTCGGTCAGCTGGGCCAGGGCGCGAATCGACCAGACCGGCAGTGCGATGAACAACGGTGTGCGGCCAGCGACGCGAGCCACACGGCGAACGGCGTCGGACAGCAAGAGTTCTTCCGCTCCCATCACGGCCACGGTCGGCTCGGGGATGCGGCCTTCAGCCGCAGCGATCAGCACGGTGACGAAGTCATCGATCGGAATCGGCCGGACGGCCTTGCCGCGAAACCCGACGGTGCCGAACACGGGCCAGGTCTTCACAGCACGACTGACGTGGTCGACCATGTGGTCTCCGAGGCCGTAGACCATCGACGCCTTGAGAATCGTGTGGTCGATTCCCGACTGACGGATGAGCTCTTCTGCCGCCCACTTCGACTCGTGATACGGCGAGCCGCAATCGGGGCGAGCCCGCAAGAAGCTGACCATGACGATGCGTGTGACGCCAGCCCGGCGGGCGGCCTCGATCATCGCGCGGGTTCCCTCGACGTGCACGCGCGCGAAGGTCTGATCGCCAATCTCGCGGTTGATGCCTGCTGCGTGCACGACGACGTCGCACCCCGCGAAGGCGGCCGTGAGGGCCGCGACATCGTCGATCTCGGTGCCCGTGCGCCGAGACACCACCACCGTGTCGGATGCCGGCAACCGTGCGGCGAGGTTTCGGCCGACAAACCCGGTTCCGCCGGTGATCGCGATGCGCATGCGTGCCTCCGTGTCTAATTAGCTAAATTGCTACATTAGGCACTCTATCTAGCCTCGGTGCTATATTGCAAAAGTGGTAGATACAGCGAGCGACATCTTTGCGGCGCTCGCTCACCCGACCCGTCGGCAGATTCTGCAAGACCTCAAAGACGGCGAACTCACGGCCGGTGACATCGCCGCGCGATTCACCTCGTCGGGTCCGACGATCTCGCGGCACCTCGGCGTCTTGCGCCAGGCCGGACTCATCTCCGAGCGCCGAGACGCCAACCGCATCTTCTACTCGCTCGTGA
>LNFD01000041.1 GCA_001464255.1 Actinomycetales bacterium Ga0077552
GATCATCCGCGTCGCCGATGCCGCGGGAGCCGACGCCGTCATCCTGACCGGCTCGAGCGTCGACGTCTTCAACCCCAAGGTCGTGCGGGCCACGACGGGGTCGCTCTTCCACCTGCCCGTCGTGGTCGGCGTACCGCTCGCCGCGACGCTCGAGCGGTTGCGCGGGCTCGGCACGCGCATCCTCGCCGCCGACGTCTCGGGCGACGACCTGCTCGCCGTGCGCTCCGACGGCCACCTCGACGGCCCCACCGCCTGGCTGTTCGGCAACGAGGCGCGTGGGCTCACCGACGAGCAGCTCGCGCTCGCCGATCGGGCCGTGATCGTGCCGATCTACGGCCGCGCCGAGTCGCTCAACCTCGCGACCGCGGCCGCCGTGTGCCTGTAAGCGGGCGCACGGTCGCTGAGCGGCGGGGAGCGATCGACACTCGGGGAAGCCCGGCCCGCACGGGGAGGGTCCCGGAGCGACTGCTAGCCTCGGCGATGTGCACCGCGCCAGAATGCAGGGGGTGGCCGCCGACGTCAGTGCCGACACCGATGACCACGGTGCGTCCTGCGATCGGGTGAGCGCCCGGACGGTCGAATGACCGTTCTGATCGTCGAGGACGACGATCGACTCATGGATGCCCTGCGGACGTTCCTGCGCAAAGCCGGCTACGGCACGGTCAGCGCCGCAGACGCCGCCCAAGCGCTCGAGGCGCTCGGCACCGACACCGAGGTCGTGCTGCTCGACCTCGGTCTGCCCGACATGGACGGCATCGAGCTCTGCCGCGAAATCCGCGAGCGATCCGGGGTGCCGATCATCATCGCCACCGCGCGCAGCCATGTGCAAGAGCGCATCCGAGGCCTGCGGGCCGGCGCCGACGACTTCGTCGTCAAGCCCTACAACGTGCTCGAGCTGATGGCGCGGATCGAGGCCGTCACCCGACGGTCGCGGTCGCTCGTGGCCGAACCGATCCACGAGCAGGTCATCGATGTGTCGGGGGCGCGAATCGACCTGTCCGGACGCCCCTCCCGGTCGAGCTGACGCGCACCGAGTTCGACATCGTCGCCGTGCTCGCTCGGTATCCCGGGGTCGTCGTGCCGCGTGAGCGCATCATCCGTGAGGTCTGGCAGACCGACTGGCATGCGTTCAGCCGTTCGCTCGAGGTGCACGTCGGGTCGATCCGGCGCAAGACCGGGCGGGCCGACCTGATCGAGACGGTGCGCGGCATCGGCTATCGATTCGCGGGGAGGTAGGCATGCGTCGGCGACTGGTCACCGTGTTCCTCGTTCCCCTCGTTGCGGTGCTGCTCGTGCTGGGCGGCGCGTACGCCTGGAGCGCTGCGCGCAGCATCCAACAGGAGCACATCTCTGAACTCCTCGGCGATGTGGCGTACTTCGCCACCAGTGCTCGGCAGGCGCTGAGATCGGGTAGCCCCGATCTCGTTGCGGGTGAAGCCGAGCGCTACTACGAGCTCTACGGCACGCGGGTGCTGGTCGTCGACCGGTCCGGTTCGCTCTGGGCCAGCGGTGGCGACGAGCCGGTCGTGCTCGATGAGACCACGAAAGCGCAGATTCAGCTCGCCCTCGCCGGGCGCAGGAGCGAGCTGCCCGAGCCAGCGCTGCCGTGGGCGCTCACCGACTCGGTGATGGTGGAGCCGGTGCTGGAGAACGGCGATCCGATCGGTGCGGTCGTCGTCACGGCGAGTATCGACGTCGCGCGAGAGACGATCCTCGAGCAGTGGGCTCTGCTCCTCGGGGGTGCGGTGCTGGCCACGTCGATCGGGGTGGTCGTGGTGTTCCGCCTCGCCACCTGGGTGTTGCGGCCCATCCGACGCGTCGACGCTGCCATGGAGGCGATCGAACGCGGCGACGTGGAAGCGCGCATCGCCGATGAGACCGGACCGCCTGAGCTGCGCAGCATGATCCTGATCTTCAACCGCATGGCAGAGGAGATCGAGAGGATGATGGCGCGCCAGCAGGAGTTCGCTCTCAATGCCTCGCACGAGTTGCGGAACCCGCTCAATGCGCTGCTCGTTCGAGTGGAGTACCTCGCGACAGGGCTCGATGGCGACTGGAGCCGCGATGTCGAGGAGACCCGCGAGGAGGGACGCCGGATGACGCGCATCCTCGATACGCTCCTGAATCTGGCGAGAAGCAGCGAGCGCGGCGCGACCGAGGAGGTCGTAGACGTGGCGGAGGTCGTGAGCGGAAGGGCCGAGGCCTGGCGCCAGGCGGCATCGCGGGCGGGCATCACCCTCGTCGTCGAGGGTGATGAGGGCGTGCTGACGGAGACCGATCGCACGATCCTGGAGAGTGCACTGGATGCGGTGATCGACAACGCCGTCAAGTTCTCCCCGTCGGGCACGCGCGTCGTGCTCGCGGTGACCGATTCGACCGATGGCGCGGAGATCGTGGTGCGCGATCACGGCCCCGGCGTCGGGGCCGATGAACTCGCCCACCTGACCGAGCGATTCTGGCGCAGTCCGCGAAATCGCAGCACCCCGGGTTCGGGCCTGGGGTTGGCGATCGCCACCGATCTGCTCACGTCGATCGGCGGTGGGCTCCGCGTCGAGTCACCCGACGGCGGCGGTCTCGCTGTCCACCTGCGGCTGCCGAAGGGCGGGTCCTCATGATTCCGCGGTACCGACGAGTCGTCACGGCCGCTCTCGGCCTGATCCTGACGATGCTGACGCTGGCGGCATGCGGGCCGGCGGCCCCCGTCGAGCGGTTCTCTATCGCGGGGGGCGGGGCCACGGGGGTCTACTACGCCTTCGGTGAGCAGCTGGCCGACGTGCTCTCGAGCAGGCTCGACACGGTCGTCACTGTCGATGAGACCAACGGCTCGGTCGACAACCTGCAGCGCGTGAGCGACGGGCGTGCGCTGTTCGGCTTCGCGCAGAGCGATGTGGCTGCGGATGCGGTCGCCGGTACCGGTGGTTTCTCCGAACCACTCGCGGTGCAAGCCGTGGCGCGGCTGTACGACGAATACGTGCACGTCGTGGTGCGATCCGACTCCGACATCGTCCAGATCGCCGACATCGCC
>LNFD01000042.1 GCA_001464255.1 Actinomycetales bacterium Ga0077552
AGCGCGAGCCAGAGCGTGCGGCGAGCTGCGGGGTGCGGGGTGTCGTCGATGGGTGCGGCCGCCCTCTCGATCTGCCCGACGGGGAGAGACGGCGCCTGCTGCCCAGAATGTGAGACACCGTCTTACCTAGAGTCAAACAGCGCCGTTCGGCCGCGTCAAGCCCGCGTGCTCGTCACCCGGCGAAGCGCGGGGGCTCGGGCCCTGCCGCGCTTCGGTGCCGACGCGCCTAGAGGACTGTGATGGCGCTCGCCCTCCAGCGCCGGTCGAGCCCCTCGAGCCGGATCGCGACGGCGCGGGCCCGGGCCCGGCTGGTGACGATGACGACCGCCTCGATCACGCCGTCTCGGGGTTCGGTCAGGCGCGGGGCGCCGACCGAGAAGGTCGGGCGGATCGCCGGGGCGCCGCGCGCCGCGCGAGCGCGCGCGCTGATGGATGCCCGGCTTAGCAGGGTGCGGTACACGTCGTCAGTGACCCAGCGGGCGACCTGCTCGAGCTCGCGGGCTCCCGCGAGGATCTCGATGACGCACCGCGTGAGGTTCTCGACGAGGGGCCGAGGGTCGGGCAGGTCTGCGGTCGAGGTGGGCTGGTAATCGAAGAACTCCTCGTGCGCGATGCGCGCGAGCGAGCCCCGGCCGCGCGGGGCGGGACCCAGCGGGGCGAGCGCGCCGGCGATGGCCGGCGTCGCGCTGCTCGGCGTTCGGCTGTTCGGCGTGCTTCGGCCTTGCGTGCTTCCGGTCTGCATGGCGATGTGGTGGACTCCGGTCACGGTCTGCTCCTTCTCCCCTGAGGCGGACGTGGCGGTCGAGCGCCGTCCCCCCGGGCGGTAGACCGAATAGTGCACCCTGAACGGGGCGACACCACTCAAGCAAAAGATTCCTCATTCGTAAAGAGGAATCCTCGAACTGTGGAGAACTGCCCGCTCGGCGTCGGGGGCCCTCGCTACCGTCGCGGCATGCGCTGGGACCACCTCTTCGACGATCTCGCCGGTCAGCTCGAGCACGAGCTGCAGTCGGAGGAGGCCGACCTGCGGCAGGAGGAAGAGCGCTTGCGTCTCGGCCGCCTGCCGCTGCGCGATCGCCTGGTGGCACTGCGCGGGGCCGGCGATGGGGCTGCGGCGCGCATCCGGTGCCGTCTGCGCTCGGGCGAGGTCGTGCGTCTGCGGCTCGTCACCGTCGGGCGCGACTGGATGGCGGGCGACCTCGGTGAGACCTCCGGGCCCGATCAGGCGATCGTGCCGTTCTCCGCCGTCGAGGCGCTGCTGCTCGATCCCGCGCAGGCGTCGCTGTCGCTCGAGCCCGTGCGCGAGCGCTCCGAGCTTGCGGCGCGCCTGGGTATCGCGTTCCTGCTGCGCGACCTCTGCCGGCGTCGTTCCGTCGTGACCGTGCGCACGCTCACCGGCGACGCCACCGGCACGATCGATCGCGTCGGCCGCGACCACCTCGACCTCGCCGAGCACGATCGCGATCGTGCGCGGCGTGCGGCCGAGGTGCACCAGGTGCGGGTGATCCCGACGGATCAGGTGCTGCTCGTGCGGGTCTGAGGTCGTGCGAGTCTGAGGTCGTGCGGGTCTGAGCTCGTGCAGCGCTGAATTCTTGCAGGGCTGAAATCGGGAGATCAGGGGCGGGCGCGGCGCTCGCCGAAGAGCTCGGCGACGTCGGCGTACTGCGCCTCGTGCCAGAGCGCGAGCCGCCGGCTCTCGTCGTACTTGTCGGCGATGAACGACTCGAGCACCGCCTGCTCGACGCGCCACTGGCCGATCGACCCCAAGCGGATCGCGGGGAGCTCGCCCGAACGCACGAGCGCTAAGACCTCGCCGGCGCTGAGGCTGAGCAGCTCGGCGACATCGGTGAGGGTGAGGAACCGCCCGAGGGGCGGGGTCGACGCGTCCGTCATGCCTCGATTATCGACCGCGCGGCGCGGTCGCACCCGGGATGTGGATAACTGCACGGGCGGCTCTCGATGAATCGTCAGGATCGGTCGCGATCCGCAGCCCCGGCCCTTGGAGGAGTCATGTCCGAGTCTTCATCCCCGTCACCCGCCGTGCGGTCGTCGCCCCGGCTCGACCCCCGGCTGCTCGTGGGTCTCGCTCTCGTCGCCGCCTCGGTCGCGGCGGGGAGGACGTTCTGGCGGCGCCCACCCTGCTCACCGCGGGGGAGGTGCTCACGATCGACGACCTCGAGGTGCGTCGCGTGGCCCTCGGGATCGAGGGCCACGGCTACCTCACCCCCGCCGACCTCCCAGCAGAGGGGCTCGTCGTCACCCGCACGATCGGGGCGGGCGAGCTCGTGCCGCGCGCCGCGGTCGGCGATGCGCGCGGTCCGAACGCGACGACCATCGTGGTCGCGCTCTCGACCGCCCTCGGGGCGACGGTGCGCCCCGGCGACGCGCTCGACCTGTGGTCGGCCCCCGCGCTCGACGCCGGACGCTTCGGGGCTCCCGCGGTCATCGCCTCGGGCACGCAGCTCGTGCGCACCGTGAGCGACGAGGGTATCGTGACGGGCGCCGAGGCGGGTCGCGTCGAACTGCTCGTCCCGCGCCGCGATGTCGCGCGCATCCTGCACGCCCTCGCCAACGGCGACGCGCTGTCGGCGATCCCCGCCTCCCTCTCGATCGGGGGCTGAGGTGCTCATCGCGCTCGCGGTTCCCGGCCTCGATCTCGACTCGATCGAGCTCGCCGTGCTGCGGGCGGGGCATCAGGTCGCGTGGCGGGCCATCGATGAGGGCGAGGTGCTGGCGCAGGTCGCGCAGCGGTCTCCCGACGTCGTTCTGCTGGCCGACCATCCGGCCGTCGCCACCGCGACCGTCGTCGGCTCGTGCGACCTGCTCGGGGTGCGCAGCTGCCTCGTCATCGCCGCCGAGGCCCCACTCTCGGTCGGTGCGCAGCGGCTCGGACTGCACGACGTGCTGCGGCAGTCGCCCGATGGCTCCCTCGATCTGACAGCCCTCGCCGAACCCTCGTGGGTCGCACCGCCCATGCCGCCGGGTCGCGACGAGCCCGTGCCCGCCGCCTCCGCCGCGCAGGCGGTCGACCGACCCCGAGACATCCCGGCGCCCGCACCGGTGCCAGCGACGAGCGGCGCCGGGCCTGCGCCGCGCATCATCACCGTGTGGGGCCCGGCTGGCGCTCCGGGGCGCACGACGCTCGCGATCGGCCTCGCGGCCGAGCTCGCTGCGCGGGGGCACTCGGTGTGCCTCATCGACGCCGACACCTACGGGGGCACGATCGCGCCCGCTCTCGGCCTGCTCGACGAGTCGCCCGGGTTCGCCGCCGCGTGCCGGCTCGCCGGTGCCGACGCGCTCACAGCCGCCGAGCTCGATCGCGTCGCGCAGTCGACGCCCGCGGCGGCGGGCGCCGCGGTCGCGGTGCTCACGGGCATCGGCCGCCCGCATCGCTGGCCCGAGCTCTCGTCGGGCCGCGTGACGACCGTGCTCGAGCAGTGCCGCCGGTGGCGCGAGGTCGTCGTCGTCGACGCGGGCTTCAGCCTCGAGAGCGACGAGGAGATCAGCAGCGATCTGCACGCCCCTCGCCGCAACGCCGCGACGATCGCGGCGCTGCGGGCCGCGGACGACGTGGTCGCGGTGGGCGCGGCCGATCCCCTCGGGCTCGCCCGACTGCTGCGCGCGCACGCCGACCTGCTCGAGACCGTCGAGACGGCGCGGGTGCGCATCGCGATCACGCGCGTGCGGGCGTCCGTGCTCGGCATCGACCCGCACGGGCAGGTGCGGCAGACGCTCGACCGGTTCGCGGGCATCCGCGACGCAGTGCTCATCGACGACGATCCCGACGCCGCCGATGCGGCCCTCCTCACCGCCCGCCCGGTGCCGCTCGCCGCGCCGCGCTCGGCGCTGAGCCGCGGCATCGCCGAGCTCGCCGACGCGCTCGGGTTCGCGCGGGTGCCGGCGACGGGCGCCGGCCCCCGCTGGGGCCGGCCGCTCAGGGCTCGGCGACGCACTGCCCGCGCAGCGGGATAGCGCTCAGCGAACCGTTCTGCGGTGGTGCATCACGCGGATATGACCCCGCCGGCGTCACCGACGAGGTCGATGAGGGCGGCCCGCACGCTCTGCACATCGCGCGCGCCCGACTCGTGCATCGCTTCGATCACGACGAGAACCGACCGGGTTGCGGGGCGGATCGCCGAGAGCGCGCTCTGACGGTGCGACCATCGACGGGCGTGAGCGTTCTCGGCGTCGTCGGCGAAGATCACTTCGCCCGGCTCGGGGTGCTCGACCGCGCCGGCGAACGACTGGTACGACTCGGTGCCGTGGGCACGGCGAACCGTGAGGTCGCCCACGACGTGCTCGAGATCGAAGACCGCGATCGGAATGCCGGACTCAGCCGAGAGGGCATTGCAGGTATCGACCAGCGGGTGGATCGTCGGGAGGGAGCCTTCGGTTCGCAGGCGGCGCAGCAGCGACTCTGACGCGCACCGGTACTGGGTCGGCTTCAGCCCGAGTTGTGAGAAGGCGCGGCGCCACGCCGCCACCGATGGCCAGGTGCTCTCGGGACTGTCGGTCAGCCGAGCACGCGCCCGCTCGAGTCGCTCACGAACGGCATCGGGCGCGACGACGAGCGCATCGACAGCATCGAGATGAAGGGTCGCCACTGAGAGCTGTGCGAACTCATCGAGAAGCGCGGGATCGTGGCGAAACAGCACCGGGGTTACCGGCTCTCGAGGGCGAGGCGACCGGCGAGCAGCACATAGGTCGCGGCGAACGTTCTGCGCAGCCACGCCAGAACACGTGGCCGAGTGATGACCTGGCGGCGCATCGTGGCAGCGAAAACCCCGTAGAGCGCGAAGACGACGAAGGTCACGCCCATGAACACCGTGCTCAGGCCAATCATGAGCCAGGTGCCGTTCGGGTCGGCCGCCGGCACGAACTGGGGCAGGAAGGCGAAGAAGAAGATCGTC
>LNFD01000043.1 GCA_001464255.1 Actinomycetales bacterium Ga0077552
GCTCGCGCAGGGCGGGCGCGACAACATCACCGTGATCGTCGTCGACGTGGTGCGCGCCCCCGGCCGCTGATCGCCCGTACTCCCTACACTGGGGAGACATCGTGCGGGAGGGGGGACCATGACGCGGCGTCGACCGTCGGAGCCTCCCATCCTGCCCGGATTCAGCCACGTGCGGCTGCTCGGCAGTGGAGGGTTCGCCGACGTCTTCCTGTACGAGCAGAACATGCCGCGCCGCCAGGTGGCCGTCAAGGTCATGCTCTCCGACGTCGTCACCGAGCACGTGCGGCAGATGTTCCAGGTCGAGGCGAACCTCATGGCGCAGCTCTCCTCGCACCCGGGGATCCTGACGGTCTACCAGGCGAGCATCTCGGCCGACGGACGCCCGTACCTCGTCATGGAGCTCTGCTCCTCGCAGCTCGCGAGCCGGTACCGCACCGAGCGCATCCCCGTGCCCGAGGTGCTGCGCATCGGGGTGCAGATCGGCAGCGCCATCGAGACGGCGCACCGCAGCGGCGTGCTGCACCGCGACATCAAGCCCTCGAACATCCTCATGACCGCCTACGGGCATCCCGTGCTGAGCGATTTCGGTATCGCCTCCTCGCTCAGCGCCGCGAGCGCGACCGACTCGGTCGGTATGTCGATTCCGTGGTCGGCGCCCGAGGTGCTGCTCGACGAGACGGCGGGCACGGTGCAGAGCGAGGTGTGGTCGCTCGCCGCGACCCTGTACACCCTGCTCGCGGGGCGCTCGCCCTTCGAGGTGCTCGACGGCTCGAACAGCTCCGACGAGCTCATCGGGCGCATCGCGCGGGCGCGCGTGCCCGCGATCGATCGCGACGACGTGCCCGCCTCCCTCGAGGCCGTGCTGCGTCGGGCCCTCACGCGCGACCCCGCGAAGCGCCAGCAGTCGGCGCTCGAGCTCGTGCGCGACCTCCAGCGCCTCGAGGCCGAGCTGGGCCTCGTCACGACGCAGGCCGATGTCGCCATGGACGACTGGGCGCTCGCGACGATCGGCGACCCCGGCGACCGCACGATCGTGCGGGCGATCGCACCGCGCTCGCCGGGCTCCTCGTCGGGCCGTCGGCGCCGCCGCAGCATCGCGACCGCTCAGGCCGCCGTCGCCGAGTCGTCGCCCGCTCCCGTCGGCACCGCCACGCGCCGGGTGGCCGTGCGCAGCCGCCTGCTCGCCGGCGGGCTCGTGCTCGTCTCGCTCGCCGTCATCGCCCTCGGCGCGACGGCGACGCTGCTGGCCATCCAGGGCGGTGATCGCGACCTGCCGCGCGTCAGCAACGTCGAGGCGGTGCTCGACGGCACGACCGTCGTCTTCTCCTGGAACGATCCCGGCCTCCAGCCCGACGACACCTACCAGGTGCGCATCGCGGGCGGGGCCGAGACCTTCCAGAGCGCGACGGAGTTCGCGGTCGCGGCCGCGGCCGGCGACCGCGTGTGCGTGACCGTGCGGGTCGCGCGCGAGGGTCGGCTCGGGGCGGCGAGCGACGAGAAGTGCGCCGAGGTCGCGGGGGAGTGAGCCCGTGATCCGCCGCTGGTTCGCGCAGCACCGCTCCGCTGCCCTCACCGCCGTGAGCGGCACGATCGTCGCGGCGACCGTCATCGCGCTCGCGGTCGTGTACCCGGGCTTCGAGGCGCAGCGCCTCGACCTCAACGACGGCGCGGTCTGGGTCGTCAACGGCGATCGCCAGGCGGTCGGCCGGGCGAACCTGCAGGTCGGGGTGCTCGACTCGGTCATCCCGGGCGAGGGGGCGCAGCTCGAGGCCGTGCAGCGCGGCTCCGACGTCATCGTGGTCGACGCCGTCAACGCGACCGCCGAGCTCGTCGACACGGCGCGCTCGGAGGTCATGGAGTCGGTGCCGCTGCCGCCCGACGAGCCGGCCCTCATGCTCGCGGGCTCGAGCGTCGTCGTGCACAGCGGCGGCTCGGGCGAGACCTGGGTCACCGCCCGATCGCTCTTCCCCGACTTCGATCCCTCCTCGGTCGCCACCTTCCAGTTCGGCCCCGAGAGCGCGGTGGCCGCGACCGACCGCTACGGCATCGTCGCCGTCTCGCCGGGCCTCGGCGAGGTGTACCGCGTGGTGCCCGACCGGGTCGACCGGGTCGAGCGCACCTGGAGCATCGACGTCGACGACACCGCGGCGCTGCAGATCACGGTCGCGCGCGATCGCTGGGCGGTGCTCGATGCCGGCACCCGGCTGCTGCACACCGAATCGGGCGTCATCGACCTCTCCGCGGCTCGCGCTCGCGAGCGACGACGCCGACGAGGTGCTCGTCGGGCATCGCGGCGGGCTGCTCTCGGTCGCGCTCGACGGCGGGGCTATCACCGAGCTCGTGACGGGCCGTCAGGGCTCCGCGGCACCCCCGGTCGTCGTCGGGGAGTGCGCCTTCGCCGCGTGGACCGACGGCATCGCGTGGCGGCGCTGCGGCGAGGTCGTGCGCGAGCTGCCCCTCAGCGGCGTGCCCGCCACGGCCGAGCTGGCGTTCACGGTGCGCGACGACCGCCTCGTGCTCAACGATCGCCGCGCCGGGTCCTCGTGGGCCGTGCAGGACGACGGCCGCCTCATC
>LNFD01000044.1 GCA_001464255.1 Actinomycetales bacterium Ga0077552
CGCAGAAGTCAGATCTCGCACAACAACGTCAAGCACTCGTACCGACGCGTGATCGGCTCAAGCTCGAGCGGGCGGGGGTTGGTGGCGACCGATTGAAGGAACTGGACGCCGAGATTCCCCGAGCCGAAGAAATTCACGCTCGGCGCGCCGAACGCCGCCGCAGTTACGACGAACTACTGATTGCTGCCGAGTTCGACCCTGCCAACGACGGCGACGACTTTTTGGCGCGAGCCGAAGAAGCAGGCCTTCGACGCGCCCGCCTCGACGACCAACGAGCCGACATCACGACGCGTCGAGATCCGCTCTTCGAGAGACGCACGGATACGCGCCGCGCGCGCGACACCGCGAAGCAGGAGATCGAGAGCCTTCGGCTGCGACGCAACAGTCTGCCCGCCGATCTTGATCGGGTGCGGGCGAGCCTGTGCGACGCCCGAAGACGAGCTGCCGTTCGCCGGCGAGTTGCTCGAGGTCTCTGACGACTTTGCTGACTGGCGCGGTGCCGCCGAACGCGTTCTGCGGGGCTTCGCGCTCACGCTGCTCGTGCCGCAGGAGCTGTACGCGCAAACCTCGACGTGGGTGAACGACAATCGGCTCAACGCGAAACTGGTGTACCTGCGAGTTCCCGAACGCCGAGTTCGCGCGGTTCCGACGGCCCACACCGGCAGCCGACTCGTCGATGCCCTCACGGTCGAACCCGGCCCGTTCGGCGGCTATCTCGCGGCAGAGCTCGCCGTTCGTGCGGATCACGTGCTTTCGGAATCCGTCGATCAGCTTCGCAGAGAGGATCGGGCGGTCACCCGCGAAGGCCTCGTGCGCGACCGAGATCGGCACGAGAAAGATGACCGAAACAGCGCCGCCGACCCGCGTCGGTGGGTGCTCGGCCGCGGCAGTGAGCAGAAGATCGCCGCCCTGCAGACAGAGCTCGATGGTTCCATCGCCGAGCTCGAGTCTCTCGAGCAACAGCTGACAGCAATCGACGAAGAGCACCGCACACTGCTGATTCGTGCCGAGGCACTCGCCGCGCTCGCGCAGTACCGCTCGTGGTCAGAGATCGATGTCGAGGCCGCTACTGCGACGGTCTCGGCCTTGAAGGCCGAGCGCGACCGGCTCGTCGGCGGGTCGTCGCAACTCGCGGCGATCGACGCGCAGCTCGAGGAGGTCGATGCGCGCGATGCCGCTCTTGGTGACGAATCTGACGAGGTCGTCGCCCGCATTGGCGCAGCACGCGACGCGTTAGCAAAGGCACAGTTGCGGCGGCGCGCCGAATCCGAAGCCCTCGCCGCGATGGGGCCTTCGGTCATCGAGCAGGCGCGCACGCTCTACCCGGCGCTGGCCGACCGGGTCACCAGGGCCACTGTGCGAACCGTCGAAGACTGTGATCGGATGCGCGGCACGCTGATCGACACACTCACGTCTGCCATCGAGTCGGCTCAGCGGGAGATGAACGGCTACACCACTGGCATCCAGCAGCAGATGGGCGAGTTTCTGCGACGGTGGGCAGAGCATCGTGGCGAGCTTGACGCAAACGTGCGGTCGATCCCCGAGTTCCGTGCGTTGCATGAACGCGTCACGCGCGATGATCTGCCCCGATTCGAGGCCGAGTTTCGGCACCAACTCGACACCAACGCAGTGCGCGAACTCGCGCAGTTCAATATGTGGCTGCGCCGACAAGCCGAAGAGATACGCGGGCGCGTCGAGACCATCAACGAAGCGCTCGCTGCAATCGACTACAACCCGGGCCGCATCATCGTGCTGGTCGCCGAGCCGACCGTCAATCAGGACGTTCGACAGTTTCGTTCCGATCTGCGGGAGGCGACCGCCGACGTGCTCGCTGCCGACGGCAACGGTGCCGACATCGAACAGCGGTTCGAGCAGATTCGATACCTCATCGAGCGCCTCAAGGGTCGCGTCGGGCATGCCGATAGTGATCGGGTTTGGATGCGGCGCGTCACTGACGTGCGCAACTGGTACACGTTCGCAGCGAGCGAGAAGGATCGCCGCACCGGTGAAGAGTTCGAGCACTACACCGACTCCGACGGCAAGTCAGGCGGGCAGAAGGAAAAGCTTGCCTACACGATTCTCGCGGCATCTCTCGCCTATCAATTCGGACTCGAGTGGGGCGTTGAGAAGTCGCGCGACTTTCGATTTGCGGTCATCGACGAGGCATTCGGCCGAGGGTCTGATGCGTCGACCCGCTACGCGCTCGACCTGTTCGCGAAACTCGGGCTTCAGCTGCTCATCGTCACACCGCTGCAAAAGGTGCACGTCATCGAGCCGTACGTGAGCGCGATTGGCTTCGTCGACAATCCGACCGGGGCAGCATCGCGCGTGCATACGCTCACCATTGAGGAGTTTCGTACAAAGCAGCGGGGCCACGGGTGAGCGACCCCGCCCGGTGGTCGACGCCCGCGAACATCGTCGCAGCTGTGCGTCGGCGATGGGAAGATGGCACGCTCTTGCGCGCGTTCTCATCCGACGACCCGTTTCGCGCGATAGAGATTCCGCTACGCGGGCCGAGGGCCGGTGACCTCGGTGACCACTTCGACGCCGCGCGGGAGTGGTCCAACGCCCTACGGCACGCCTCACGCGGCGGGCGCGCCTACACCCTGCTCACGAGTCGTATCGGCGGCCGGCTGACCGGCTCCAATGAGGTACCGATCAGAGCCGTGGTCGAATCGTA
>LNFD01000045.1 GCA_001464255.1 Actinomycetales bacterium Ga0077552
GTCGACTCGTCAGAACACGTGCCTCGCGCGCGGGAGTGGGCTCTCGGTTCACCATTGGCGGCAGTGGCGCTCGCACCAGTCTGGCAATCAGTGCTGGGCGCGTACACGTGGCTCGACACGCATCGGGATTCGGGCCGTTATCTGCGCGAGGTGAGCGCACCGGGCGTCGACACGAAATTCATCGAGCGACACCGGAGCGCATTGGGTTCGATGCTGGGAGTGTCCACCGCGGCGGGAGCCTTCGCCCGAGAGCTCGGACTCGCAAGCAAGCCAGCGACGGTGCGCCTGCGGTTCGATCCCGCCGTGCTCGACGTGCCGAGCGGACTCAGTGAAGCCGTGCTACGCACGGAGGAACTCGGAGCGCTCGCGGCGCATCCCCGTCGAGCGCTGATCGTCGAGAAC
>LNFD01000046.1 GCA_001464255.1 Actinomycetales bacterium Ga0077552
GACCGGGCCGCGCGCCTGAAGGCGCTGCTGGCGGTGATGAGGTCGACTCGGGCCCCCCATCGGTCGACACCGCCCCGTCGTCGGCCTGCGCGTCGGGCGCGGCCCCCTCGCCCGGCGCCCGCTTTCCGCCGGCGAGCGAGAAGAACACGACGCCGATCGAGAGAAACGCGATGCCGAGGGCGAAGTTGTCGGGCATGGTGAGGGTGAAGACCACGCCGACCATGAAGAAGGTGAGACCGGTCGACATCCACGCGCCGCGCACGCCCATCCACCACCGAACGGGCCGAGACGGCCCGTCGACGCCATGCTCATCGTTCACCCGACCAGGCTAACCGCGGCCTGACACACTGGCGTGCATGACCCGCGCCACCTCGACGACGACCGCCGGCCCCGTGCGCGCCGTGCACGGCATCACCCTCGGCGAGGTGCGCCCGAAGAACATCGAGGGCACCGGCACGCCGATGCTGTGGTGGACCCTCACCGCCCGCACCTGGAGCCCCTGGCTGCCCGTGCTCGCCTTCGTCATCGAGCACGAGCGCGGGCTGGTGCTGTTCGACACCGGCGAAAGCCCCGACTCGCTCTCCGACAAGAATTACTATCCGGGCGGGATGCTCGGCTGGGTCTACCGCCGCCAAGCCCGTTTTCGCGTGCCCGCCGAGCAGACCTTGACCGCCCAGCTGGCCGCGCTCGGCTATGCCCTCGGCGACATCACCCACGTGGCTCTTTCGCACCTGCACCAAGATCACGCCGGCAACCTCGAGCCGTTCACCAACGTGCCCGTGTATGCGGCCCCCGCCGAGCTCGCCCTGCTCGAGCAGTCAACGCCCGAGCTGCACGGGGTGCTGGCGCGGCGCATCCCGCCCCCCGGCGTCACGGTGACCGCGGTGCCGTTCACCAGCGGCGTGCTGCCCGGGTTCCCCGAATCGCACGACCTCTTCGGCGACGGCACCCTCGTGCTGCTGCCGACGCCCGGCCATTCCCCGGGTTCGATGAGCCTGCTGATTCGCCGACCGGATGCTGCGCCCCTGTTGCTCGTCGGCGACGTCACCTACGACCCGGCCCTGCTGCGGCGCGGCATCGTGCCCGACGTCGGAGACCGAGCCACCCAACTCGAGACCGCGACCCGCATCGCCCTGCTGCAGCAGCACCTGCCCACCCTGCGCATCCTTGCCGCCCACGACCCGCACGCCCTTACCGCGCTGGCGGCTCCCTAAGAGCGAGGAACGACAGCTCCAGTGGGGCGTTTCGGGCACGCATCCGCTGCGATGCGGGGTACCGCTCCCACAGGTGGTCGAGGTCGTCGACGTCCATTTCCCGCCAGGAAACGGGCAGGGGCCGACAGGCGAAGGTTCGCTTCTCCGTCTGCCAACTTTCATAAAAGTATTGCTAGCATCTATTTTATGAAAGTTCAGCCATCTGCACTATTCCCCCTGCTGCGGTCTGACACGCAGGGGCAGATTCTCGCGACGCTCGAGCTGAGCGAGCGGGGCGAGACGGCCAGTGACCTCGCGCGGCACGTCGATGCCAGCCTGCCGACCGTGACGCGCGAACTGACCCGGTTAGCCGATGCTGCGATCGTCGAGTCGACGACTGTCGGCCGGCGGGCTGTCTACCGACTCAATCCGCGGCACCCCTTGGCGAATGCGGTGCGCGACATCGCGATGTTCACCTACGGGCCGCACCCCGTGATCGCACGCGAGCTGCAGTCGGTGTCGGGCATCACGACGGCCGTGCTGTTCGGATCGTGGGCGGCTCGTCGACGAGGTGAGCCAGGCCCTCCGCCGGGAGACGTCGACGTGCTCGTGATCGGGAGCCCTGATCTCGACGCGCTGTACGACGCTCTCACACGAGCAGAATCGCGACTGAGACGGGAAGTGAATGCCACGACGATCACACCCGCGCGATGGCAGGCTGTGGATGATCCCTTCATTTCGACAGTGCGTGCGCGACCCTGGGTCGACCTCGAGATCGGAGGGATCGGAGGGAAAGGGGCCGTATGACGTGGGAGCAGGGCCGTGCGACGATCGAGCAGCTTCTGCAGCGCGGAGACCTCGAGACGGTTCGGCCGCAACCCGAGTTCGCCGAAGCTACCCTGACGCTGTGCGACACGCACATCGCAGCGGCACGGACAATCGCCCACGATGACCCGGTCGGAGCCCTCGCTCTTGCCTACGACGCGGCACGCAAGGCGCTCACGTGCCTCTTGCTCGCGCAGGGCATTCGGCCCACTCGTTCAGGAGGTCACATCGCCGTGACTCAAGCGGTGTCTGCCCAGCTTGATCCGCCGAATCGT
>LNFD01000047.1 GCA_001464255.1 Actinomycetales bacterium Ga0077552
CGCCGACGAGGTAGGCCTCGCCCGTATCGCCGAGCCCGCCCTGGCTCCAGTCCTCGCCCGCCGTCATGACCGCGCTGACGCGATCGATCGGCAGCTCGACCGCCATCGCGCCGATGATCTCGCCGTCGCGCCCGATCGGCGTCACGGCCCAGCCGGCCGGCAGGTTGAGCGAGGGCGGGTAGCTCTCGAAGTCGGTGAGGGTCACCTCGCCGAGCAGATTGCCGCCGACCGCCTCGCCGTAGGCGGCCGCGAGATTCGTGAACCGGTAGGGCCCGGTGAGCACGTCGGTGCCGAGGTCGACGCCCTTGTAGGCGCTGTAGACGACGAGGCCGCGCGCGTCGATGAGCAGCACGTCTTCGTAGTCGAGCAGCTCGGTCATCGAGCGGAAGTAGTCGTGATACTGCGCGTGCACCGCCGACCACGCGCTCCCATCGCCCGCGTCATCGACCGCGATGGCCGATGCGACGTCGGTGTGCGGCGCCGTGTAGTGCACCTGCAGGTAGCGCGCCGCCGCGCTCGTCGGCACGAACGCCGCCGCGTCGGCGGTCGAGCCCGTCGCCGCGCTCAGCGCGGGGCCGAAGACCTCGTCGTAGTAGCGGTAGAGCGACCCCAGCTGCTCGTCGTCAAGCGCGGCCTGCCCCGGTTGCTCGAGCTGCGCGACTGCGGCGCTGAAGGCCTCGGTGGCTTCGATGACGCTCTCACCGCGCGAGTGCACGACGACCGTGCGCTCGATCGTCGAGAACAGGCGCTCCACCTCGCGCGTCCGCGAGTCGCGCACCTCGATGAGGCGCTGGAACGCCGCGTCGCGCAGCGAGTCGGTCGCGTTGACGTAGCCGATCACGCCGACGAGCACGTTCGAGGTGACGCTCACCGCCAGGAGCATGACGAGCACGGTCGACTGGATGCTGAGCCCCGACCGGCGGCGGTGCGCGCCGGCACCCCGCAGACCCGTCGGGCGCTCCCGCTCGTCTTCTGCGTGCGACATGGCTTCCTCGACGGTCGATGCCCGGGGGCGCGCGATTCACCTGCTGGGTTCACAGTAGCGATCGCAGGCCGATTGCGGGAGGGGTCTGCGAACGCCGCTCACAGCCTTCCCTGTGCGTAGTCTGGGATGATCTCACCGGCGTTCAGCGCCCGAATCCCCTGCCCGCAGCACCGACAGGAGCCCTCCCGTGGCCGACCACACCTCCGACGACCTGACCATCAAGCAGCAGCGCGAGAAGCGCCGCGCCGAGAAGGTGGCCGCCCTCAAGGCCAAGCAAGCCAAGGAGAAGCGCAACCAGCGCCTCGGCATCGGCGCGGCCGTGCTCGGTGGCGTCGCCGTCATCGCCATCCTCGTGGGCATCGTCGTCACCTCGGCGACCCCGCCGATCGACCCCGACACGATCGAGATCGAGGGTCTCGAGACGTTCGATGGGCTCGAGCCGATGCACGTCGAGACCGTTGTCGACTATGAGATGTCGCCTCCCGCGGGCGGCCCCCACAACCCGACCTGGCTCAACTGCGGCGTTTACGAGGAAACTCAGCAAAACGAGAACGCCGTTCACTCGCTTGAGCACGGCGCCGTGTGGGTAACCTACGACCCGGAGCGGGTCTCGGGCGGCGACCTCGACGCGCTGCGCGGCTCGATGCCCAGCACGTACATCATCCTCTCGCCGTTCCCCGGCCTCGAGGCGCCCGTCGTCGCGAGCGCCTGGGGGGTGCAGGTCGCGCTCGACGGCGTCGACGACCCGAGGCTTGCTGATTTCATCATCAAGTATCGACTCGCTGAGTCGGCCCCAGAGCCCGGGGCGCTCTGCAGCCAAGCGCTAGACGGACCCGGGAAGGTGTCGTAATGGTCGATAGAACGACCGACGCAGCAGAGGCGTCTCCGCCACTGAGTCGAACGCGTCTGCTGGTCATCGGCACGCTGCTCGTGCTTGTCGCAATCGTTGTCGGCGTGCTGGTCGGGCGGGCCACGGCGCCAGCCGCGGCCCGAACGCCTGAAGAGTCGAGCGCCGAAGCGGGCTTCGCGCGCGATATGCAAGTGCACCACGGCCAGGCTATCGAGATGTCCCTCATCATTCGCGACCGCACTGACGACCCCGAAATCCGCCTGCTCGCGCTCGACATCGCGACCGGTCAGACTCAACAGCAAGGTCAAATGTTTGCGTGGTTGACGATGTGGGGTTTACCACAAACGTCGAGCGGTCCTGCGATGGAGTGGATGTCGTTGCCCGCGCTCAACAGCGACGTGCAGGGCGGCGACCACACCGGGATGGACATGACAGATGGCCCAAGTTCAGAGGCTCGCGGTGGTGCAATGCCCGGCATGGCCACTCTGGATGATCTGCAGCTGCTGTCCAGCCTCAGCGGGGTCGAGGCCGAAAGGTTGTACCTCCGCCTCATGATGGCTCATCACCAGGGCGGCGTCGAAATGGCCGAATCTGTGCTCGCGCGTAGCAACGATCCACAGGTGAGAACGCTCGCGCAGGGCATGGTCCAACAGCAGTCGAAAGAGCTCGACTACATGTCAGAGCTGCTCGCCGCGCGCAGCTGACCGCCGCGGTCGTAGTCGGCCGACTGCTGCTCGACGAGCCGCGCGTAGACCCCGCCGCGCGCGACGAGCTCGGCGTGCGCCCCGCTCTCGACGATGCGGCCCCCGTCGCCGACGTGGATGACGTCGGCAGCACTGATGGTCGACAGCCGGTGCGCGATCGCGATCGTCGTCCGCCCGCGGCTCGCGGTGTCGAGCGCCGCCTGCACGACGCGCTCGGAGACCGAGTCGAGCGCGCTCGTCGCCTCGTCGAGGATGAGGACGGGCGGGTCTTTCAGCAGCACGCGCGCGATCGCCACGCGCTGCTTCTCGCCGCCCGAGAGCCGGTAGCCGCGCTCGCCCACGACCGTGTCGTAGCGGTCGGGGAAGCCCGCGATCGTGTCGTGGATGCTCGCCGCACGGCAGGCCGCCTCGAGCTCGGCATCCGTCGCATCGGGCTTGGCGTACCGCAGGTTCTCGGCGATCGTGGCGTGGAACAGGTAGGTCTCCTGGCTCACGACGCCGATGCTCTCGATGAGGCTCTGCTGGCGCAGCAGCCGCACGTCGACCCCGCCGACCTC
>LNFD01000048.1 GCA_001464255.1 Actinomycetales bacterium Ga0077552
CCTGCGCGCCAAGCTCGGCGACATGGAGTCGCTCATCGGCACGGTGCGCAACGTCGGCTACCGCTTCACGGTGCACGAGGACGACGCCGAGCAGGCCGCCCGGCGCGTCGAGGCCTAGGTGTAACGACCCGGGACGTTGTGAACGTGTGAAGTAGCGAAGACCTCCGGAACGATGTGGGTATCTGACAACTCTCATCGAGACCGGAGGTCTTCGTGGTTCACGCTAATGCCGATCTGACACCGAAAGGGCGTCTGCGTGTCGCTCGCGCCGTCGTCATCGACGGGTGGAGTCTTGCTCGAGTCGGGGAGCGGTTTCAATGCTCGCCAGCAACAGCGAAGAAGTGGGCCGATCGATATCGAGCAGGCCAGCCGATGACCGACCGCAGCTCGCGACCCCGTCACTCGCCCCGACGCCTCAGTCAGCGCACGGAGCGACGGATCATTGCGTTGCGATTCACGCGCCGCTGGGATGCGCGTCGGATCGCGTGGCATCTGGGGCTCAACCCCTCGACGGTCGGTCGAGTGCTGGCCCGCTATCGAATGCCTCGGCTGTCGCACCTGGACCGCAACACCGGCTTGCCGATTCGGAAGCAGCAACCGGTCCGGTTCGAAGCGGCTGCCCCTGGGGACATCGTCCACGTTGACATCAAGAAGCTCGGTCGTATCCCGGACGGTGGAGGGTGGCATGTTCATGGTCGCGGGTCACCCCAAGACCGTCGTGCCGGTGCTGCCCGGGATCGCGCCGCACGACGCGGAGCCTCGTCATCGCGCGGCTACACGTTCCTGCATCACGCCGTCGATGGATGCACAAGGTTGGCCTATTCCGAAGAACTTCCGGATGAGCGCAAAGAGACCGCGGCCGCGTTCTGGGTTCGTGCTCGCCAGTTCTTCGCCGATGCCGGCTTCGAGGTCAAGGCGGTCATGACCGATAACGGCGCCTGCTACCGATCCCGTGACTTCGCCGCCGCTGTCGGACAGGCCCGACACATCCGCACCCGCCCCTATCGACCGCAAACCAACGGCAAGGTCGAGCGCTTCAACCGCACACTGGCCGCCGAATGGGCTTACGCAGCGAACTACACCTCCAACGAGGCCCGATCAGCGACCTACGCTGACTGGCTCGAGGAATACAATCGCCGACGACCCCACAGCGCCCTCGACGGTCACACGCCCGCTTGCCGCGTTCACAACCTCACGGGTCGTTACATCTAGGCCAGGCGGCCGAGTGCCGCCAGGCTCAGGCCATCCGGTGCGCGGCGATGGCGGGGGGCGAGAGCGAGGAATGCCCCGATCAACCCCACGGTCGCACCCAGCGCGGCGTAGACCGTCCAGGCGAGCGAACGTGACCCCGTGTACGGCGGCAGCGTGTCGGCGATCGCCATGCCGATTCCGAAGGTGGCGAAGCCCTGGCCCAGCACGACGAATCCCAGGGCGAGCAGCGCCATCGGCGCGACGACAGCGAGCCGAGCGGGTTCCGGCGTGCCCCGTCGTCGCATCCACAGCTGCACGGCCAGAAGGATGACGGCGAGGATCACGCCACCGACCGCCCAGACCGCAACCACGATGATCGCGGAAATCACCTCGCTCGGCAGAAGTGCCGCGTACAGCTCCTCGATCGTGAGGGCGTTGTCCGTCTGATCGAGCGGCCCCCACACGAGACCCTCGACCGCGCCGAAGCCGACCGCGGCAAGAAGCGCGTGGCCGGGTCATGCGAGGGGCCCGGGCGAGGGCGAGGGTCTCCCGGGGTCGAGGCGTGACCTCCCACGCGATGAATGCGGTCACCGACCCCACAACGAGCGCGAGCAGGCCGAGGCCGTACAGCAGCGGTTCGGTGCTGGGCACGATCGCCGACTGCACCGGCCACACCGCGACCAGCAGCACGCCGACGGACAGCGCGAGAACGACCAGCACCGAACCGAAGCGGATGCGGGGCCGCCGTGTCGCCGCCAGGACCAGCAGGGCCACACCGACGACGGCGCTCACGAGCGAGATCAGGGCAGGCGCAACGACCACTGGGAGGAGGGCCGGCGCCTCGGTGGCCACGTCGTCGACACCGGCAAGGCCGCCGATGCCGATGAAGCCGACCGTCGAGCCCAGAGCCGCGGTTCCGATGAACGCGGCTGCCCATCGTGCGCGGCGCCACGACTGCCGATCGAGCTCCAGCGGGTCGGCGCCGATCGACCCCGCCCGCGCGAGCAGGGCGAAGCGAAGCGCGCCCACTGCGATCGAGCGACGCGGGATCCCGGCGTCGTCGGCGTCGCGGAGGTCAGCGGCCCACTGCTCGGCATACCGCTCGCGGAGCTCGCCCGGCGGGAGCATCCGGAGCGCCAGACGCACCGTGCGGGGCATCGGAGGAGTGCCGCCCTGCTCTCCGGCGCCGATCACGCGCGCGCCGATCCGCTGATCGGGAAGAGCGGGCTTGCGGTGCGTGCGGTCTGGGTACGTGCGGCCTGGCTGCGCGAGGTACGGACGACATGGGCGGCCTGAACGGCTCCGTCGTCGGTCAGCCGCACGTACCGGCGGCGAGGGCCCGAGCGCTCGTTCGCCTCCTCCCATGACGACGTGACCCAGCCGAGGTTCTCGAGTCGATCGAGGATCGGGTAGACGGTGCCGGGAGGTCGGCCGCTCTGCTTGATGACGATCAGCCCCCAGCACGCATCGCGATGCTCGAGAAGAACGTCGAGTACATCGCGCGTCGCCGCCGTGACCCGGGTGAGTGGCTGCATGCCCGTGACTCTACCTATATCGAGATAGGAAGACAAGGCAGAATCGACGCTTACTCAGGGAGCACTCGATCGAGGCCACGATCGCCGACTGCCGTACAGAGGGCAGGCGGCTCGCGCCGGAACCGACTGTTCTGATCCGCACCACCGGTTCGAGAAGCACTCGCCGGCGCGAGCCGCGCCCCACCCTACTCCTCCGGGCTTTCCGTGGGTCGCAACCG
>LNFD01000049.1 GCA_001464255.1 Actinomycetales bacterium Ga0077552
ACGAAATACTTGCGGCGGCTGGGCTTTCCGCTGAGTTCGACACGGTGGTCGACGGTCAGGTCGCGCTCGAACGGCATCTTGCGGGCAAACCCGATCCGGCGATGTTCTTAGAGGCAGCGCGCCTGCTGGGCGTCACGCCGGAGCGCACGGCGGTCGTCGAGGATTCCGTTTCCGGTGTGGAGGCTGCCCGTCGGGGTGGGTTCGGACGTGTCGTCGGCATCGCGCGTCAGGGGCACCGGGAAGAGTTCGAGGATGCGGGCGCGCACGTCGTTTTGAACGACGTGGGCGAGCTTGACCTGGGTGCCGTCACGACCGACCCGTGGGTACTCGTCTACCACGGTTTCGACCCAGCTCATGAGGGGCATCGAGAGGCCTTGACGGCGCTGGGCAACGGATATCTCGTCACCCGCGGTGCACGCCCGGAACACTCCGACGATGGAACTCACTACCCGGGAACCTACCTCGCGGGGGTCTATAACCGACTGACCAGCAGCATTCACGGTCGCAGTCTGGAGGAGGAGCACCTCGTCAACGTGCCCAACTGGCTCCCGCTTGACATTCGCGTTGGCGCCGGTCCGTGGTGGTCCAACGGAACACTGCAGACACATGACGAACGGCGCGAACTCGATCTGCGTCGGGGCGTCTCGACTCGTCATGTGACCCTGATCGGTCCGCAGGGCCGGCAACTGAGCGTCGTGCAACGCTCCTTCGTCTCCCTGCATGATCCCCACCTGGCTGTGCTCGAGACGACGATCCGCGCCATCGGATGGAGTGGACCCGTCACTCTCAGCGCGGGGATTGACGCCGGGGTCCGCAACACGAACGTGGCCGCCTACATCGGGTCAGACAGCACACACCTGACGTCACCGACGTTCACCCGGGTCGGCGACACGCTGCTCTGCGAGGTAGAGACCCGGAACAGCCGAATTCGGGTCGCCACCGCCCTCCGCGTGGATTTCACCGGCGCCGACGCAGCCCGGCCTCGGGAGGTCAGAGAAGCGGGGCGGCAGTTGAGCACGACGGTCGAGCTCGAACTGACCGAGGGACGGCCGGCGACGCTCACCAAGACGGCCTCGATCTTCACCTCCCGCGACTCCGCCATCGCTTCGCCAGGAACGGCCGCAGTCGAACGACTCCAGGTTCTCGCGGGCGACACAGAAGGCGAGCTGCATCGTCACGAGGCGGCGTGGGAGCGTTTGTGGGAGCGTTTCGCCATCACGATCGAGGCTGACCCGCGCAGCCAGCTCGTGCTGAACCTTCATCTTTTCCACCTGCTGCAGACACTGTCACCCCACTCTGCCGATCTGGATGCCGGCGTGCCGGCTCGCGGCTTGCACGGAGAAGGCTACCGAGGGCACGTGTTCTGGGATGAGCTGTTCGTGCTGCCCGTGCTCGGCCCGAGAACGCCGCACGTTGCCCGGGGCTTGTTGAACTACCGATGGCGCCGGCTGGAATCCGCCCGCGCAGCGGCACGAGCGACCGGATTACCCGGAGCGCTGTTCCCGTGGCAGAGCGGCAGCGACGGGCGCGAGGAGACACCGCACGAGCTCTACAACCCTCGATCTGAACGATGGATGCCCGACCACTCCCGCCGTCAACAGCACGTCGGCCTCGCGGTCGCGTATAACGCCTGGCGGCACTACCAGGTGACGGCCGATCGTGACTGGCTCGCCGAGCGAGGCGCCGAACTCATCATTGAGGTCGCTCGATACTTCGCCGCCTCCGTCGAGTACGACGAGGCGACCGATCGCTTCCACATTTCAGGCGTGATGGGTCCAGACGAATACCACGACGGTTACCCAGACGCCCCGGGTGCAGGAGTTCGAGACAACACCTACACGAATGTGATGGTCGCCTGGGTGTGCCAGCGCGCTGGCGAAGCACTCGCGGAACTCGCCGGTCATCTCCGCGACGACATCACCGACCGTTTGGGAGTCGGTCATGACGAGATCGAGCACTGGGCTCACGTGAGCGAACGTCTCGCCATCTGCGTGCACGCTGACGGGATTCTCAGCCAGTTCGATGGCTACGAGAGCCTCGTAGAACTGGACTGGGCCGGCTACCGGGAGCGCTACGGCAATATCGGTCGGCTTGATCTCATCCTCGAATCCGAAAACGACACCACCAATCGGTACAAGCTCGCCAAG
>LNFD01000050.1 GCA_001464255.1 Actinomycetales bacterium Ga0077552
CGGCCACGACCAACTGAGGCACCAGCTCGCCCGACTCGGCTACCCCTGCTCGCACGACGACATTGTTCGTACCGTCACGTACTACCTCGAGCGCACCTCGAACGGTTCCACCCTCAGCCAAGTCGTGAACGCATCCGTTCTCGCCGACCTCGATCAAGCCCGCTCATGGTCGCTGTTTCGAGAAGCGCTCATCGCCGACCTTGACGACACGCAAGGAGGAACGACCCGCGAAGGTATCCACCTCGGCGCGATGGCCGGCACCGTAGATCTCGTCGCCCGATCTTTCGCCGGCATGCAACTCCACGCAGAGGTGACCACCTTCGCGCCGAGGCTTCCGCCGCGATTGGCGAGAGTGCGTTTCCAGTTC
>LNFD01000051.1 GCA_001464255.1 Actinomycetales bacterium Ga0077552
GCCTGCCGCCGATCTTCGCCCTGGATGAAGGCGATCGTTCCGATCTCGATCCACCGGGAGTAGAGGCGCTTGTCGACGTAGGCCTCGAAGTCGTCGGCGCTCAGGTTCCCGATGACGATGGTCTTCTTCTGCCCGTCCATGCGGGAGTCGCACATCTCGAGGAGAGCCATCCGCGCCTCGTCCTTGCGCGTGGCGGTCCCGAGCTCATCGATCACCAGCGTCGCGCACTCGACGGCGCGCGCCCAGTCCTTGTCGTACCTGGCGAAGTTCAGCCATCGCTCGAGGAGCCGCTCCCGGACGTAGACCAGGGGGCCGATGTCCAGCCTCGTGAACCCCACCGCGGCCGCCGCCGTGGTCTTGCCGGTGCCCATGTCCCCGATGAGGGCCAGGAGCCGGCGCGGGCCTCGCGCGAACGACGCAGCGTGACGCCGTGACGGCCAGTCCTCGAGCGGGGGAGGGTTCGACCCAGCCGCGCGCCCGAGGCGGGGGATCACGCCCGCACGGAGCGGGATGCCTGACAGCTCCATCGCCTTCTCGTGGCGCTTGCGCTTGAGGCGCTCCTCGAGGGTCTTGGTGGCGTTCACCTGCCGGTCGTACGCCGCGATCTCCTCGGCGGTCGCTGGCGCCATGACGCGCTTTCCCAGCACCGCCGCGAGGCGTGGGTCCTTCTTGGCTACGTCGGCGAGGAACTCCGCGATCGGCTTCGGCTCGGACATCAGAACGCTCCTCCCGCCTCGGCGGGCTCGCTGGGTAGCTCCTGGCGATGGAGCTTCGGCCTGGTCACCTGCACCGCGCTGGGGCTCGGCTGCGTCGAGTACGACGCCGTGGCCCCCGGATCCTCGGCGATGAACCGCCACGGGCTTCGCACACCAGGCTTTCGCCACTTCGCTGGTGTGAACGCCCCATCGATGAAGCGCTCGATGGCCGCCGCCGGGCTCGCCTGGTCCATCGCCCACGTCACGACGGCATCCACGTGCGCCTCGCACCCGGTCGGGTGAGGCCACATCTCGCGCCACTCCTTCTCGTAGCGCGACGCGTAGAGCCGTCGGGCGAGCTGGGCGAGCGTGACGCGCGCATCGGCACGTGACGCCATGACCTCCCCTGGGTCGCGCGCGCTCGCGCCCGGCGTCTCATCGAGAGGCTCAGAAGGAGGAGATTCGGGAGGAGAAGAGAGATCCTGAGGAGAGGAGAGAGAGAGAGAGACGCGCGAAGCGTCACGTGACGCCGTGACGCTTTCGTCACGACCTCCGTCACGGGCGACCGTCACGGCGCCGTGACGCTTGGCGGCCTCAGCCTTCCGCTTGTCCCTTGCTCTCTTGGCTCTTTCGGCTTGGGTGAGAGGCTGCGTCACGTGACGCGTCACGTCCTCCGTCACGGGCGGCGCTTCGTGACGCTCGGCCCTCGCCTCGGAGGCTTTCGGCGTGACGGTCACGTCGCCGGCCAGGATGAGGTCGAGGATCGCCCTCTGGAGCGCGCGCGGCATGTCCCATGGATGGATGCCGTCCCTGAGGCACGCGAGAGCCAGCCGGGCCGCGGGAGCGGTCATGCCGCCCTCCGTGCTGCTGCCCACTCGTCGAGGATGGCCTCGGCCGACATCTCTTCGCGCTCGAGGTGCCGCGCGAGCTCTGGGCACGTCTGCGCCAGCTTCGCGAAGGCCCGGGTCTGGATCTTGCGGATCGTCTCCCGGGACACCCCGAAGAGCTCGGCGATCTCCTCGTGGGCCACCCACGATCGCGCGTCGACGTCGTCCTCCCAGTCGAGGTCAAGCTTCATCTCCGCGCGCGGATCGAAGGCCAGGTGGACGCCCTTGCAGCGAACGTGACGCGCGCTCCTGGCGAGCGGATCGGCCAGGGTACCGACCTCTCCGCACGCGACGCAGTACGACCCGAGAAAGCGCGACGGGTAGGTCCGGACGCACTCCTCGCACCGATCGAGCCCCGCGCGGTGATCTGGCTGCGGCCCCCGGCACTGAACACACGCCATCATTCGTCCTCCGTGAGCTGGTCTAGAAGCAGGTTCGACGTCTCGGCGCTGACCTCGAGCGCTTCGAGCGCCGCGGGGTGCTCAGGCGTCGACAGCTGAGGAGCCTGGTTCCCCCAGACGTCCCAGCCGGGCCTGCCGATGCGGGCGAAGAACTCGATCCGCGGGCCCTTCGAGCGCGCCTCGATCCAGTCGTAGGAGGCCGGGGGCTTCCTCGAGTGGATGCGGCGGCCCTTCTCGTCTCGGGGCGTGGGAGCCAAGAGCACGCTCGGCAGATCACGCCGATCCGTGCACACCGCCGGATCGAGCCCTTTTCCACGGACCCCGAGCAGCATCATCTCGTGCGCTCCTCGAGCGTACTGCCCGATCCCGATCTCCAGCGTGAGACCGGGGGCGACCTTCACCCACTGGATGGTGCGGATGTACCGGAACCCGAGCTCGCCCATCAGCCAGAGCGCGTCCTCGAGGAAGTTATCAGTCACCCACATGTACAGGTGCGCGTCTTCCGCCATGGTCCACTTCCCCGAGTCGAGGATGGTCCGACGGATGCTCTGGACATCCATCAGAGGGTAGTGGCGCTGCGCCCCGCGCACGCTCTTGCCGCCGCCCCTCTCAAGCCAGGGAGGATCCATCAAGGCGCAGCGATAGAGCGTCTCGCCACCGAAGATCGACTGCTGTGCGGGTACGCGTGCGCCCTGAGGCGAGCTCGGCGCCTCCGGCGTCGGGCAGCTCCCCGCGCCATCGGGCCGTGCATCATTGCCGGCTTCCGAGCTCGCCTCAGGATTCACGCTCCCTGCGAACGTCATGGTGATTCCTCGATGTTCGGACACAGCCCACAGTCGGGATCGAACCGACGACCTGCCGTTTACGGAACGGCTGCTCTGCCACTGAGCTAGGTGGGCGATCCCGGCATGACGCGGGCGGGGCGCGATGCGTCAGCCCGCTTCGGGCGTTCCGCGAAGAACGGGGACGCCGGTCTTCAGCTCGACCTCGGACAGCACCTCGTCGTAGCTCTCCTGAAGAGCTGCATCGGCCTGGTGAAGCGCGAAGAGCCACGCGATGCGGCCGTTGGCGAGGCGGTAGCGGAGGCGCACCGCGAGGCGCCAGCGCGCACCCTGCTCGTAGATGGGAATCGAGATCATGAAGCCGCCAGGGACAGAGATCGCCGATCCGTCCTTCGCCGCCGTCTCGTGGGTCTCGTCGAACGACACCTTGGCTTCGCCGCTCGCGAGGGTGACCGCGTCCTTCACGACCATCTTGGCCTTGACCTCGATGCCTCGAGCGAGAGCCAGCATCG
>LNFD01000052.1 GCA_001464255.1 Actinomycetales bacterium Ga0077552
GTGATGAGAAAGCTCATCTGAATGCTCCTTCGATTAGATCCATTCCTTCAAGAATGGCGTTGAGTCCCATCTGTTGGGCTCGCTTGGATACGGCGGCTTGAGAGATCTCAAGCCGTTCGGCTGTGGCGGATTGAGAACGTCCAACTAGCGCGTCAGCAAGCACGGTTCGAGAGCGGCTGTCAAGCGTGCCGAGTTGGCTGTCTCGCATCAGTAGGTACGCGTTGATCCACGCGCTGGTTTCTCGGGTGAAGCCTTGAGGAGGAGCGGTGCTGTCACTGAGTGTGAACCAGGTCCTGAGGTTCTTGTGGCGGCGGCTCTTCTCGAGTGAGTGTGCCTGATTTAGGGCAGCGCGAGCAGCCCACCAGCCGTCACCGTCTTGTAGGCGGAAGAGCAAGCTCTCGCCCAGGCATTCCCATACCCGATGCCGAATCGGCAGTCCATGGGGAACGGCAGAAGAACTCGAATGAGAAGTGTCGCGCGAAGTGCTGTCGATACTGATGTGAATGCGCCCTGCAACTCATCTCCGACCGTCGGCAAGATTGGTTCAGGACTGGGGACCAAGTGAGAGACCTGGTCGAGAACGCCGTCAATCTGCCCCTGAGCTTCGATCCTGTTCTTGATTCCTCGGGAGTTGACGATGTCGGCGATGACAGTGAACGTCTGCTCGGTTTTGGGCACGAGAGCCTCCCGACGTCGGTTATACAGGCGACAAACAACCATTGCGGTTATATGACACAAATATAACCTATTTGGTTATACACAGAAGATACAACCACTCTCGAAGCAGAACCCGTGCGCTACATCCACACGCCGTGCGACGCGCAAACATCACAAGCCTTGTGATGACCAAAAAAACATCTGCCGCGTGCCCCTCCCTGGCGCATGCCGCGCCGGGCATCCGGTCGCAGTAGAATCGGGGCTCAGGCTCGCCACCGCCGTCGCGCCGCCGGTTCGGGTGCCCGCGTGCTCCGCGCCGCCGCCACCGTCCGCCCTCAGCCCCGCTGCGCCATCACCCTCAGGAGTACCGCCGTGAGCCTCATCGTGCAGAAGTTCGGCGGCTCCTCGGTCGCCGATGCCGAGAGCATCAAGCGCGTCGCGAAGCGCATCGTCGAGAC
>LNFD01000053.1 GCA_001464255.1 Actinomycetales bacterium Ga0077552
GTCATGAGCGCTACAGGGGTGCGGGGGTCGGCGGGCCGGGCAGGATGTCGGTGAGCGTCGGGTTCGGCACCTCGCGCCATCGCCCGCTGGCGATGTAGCGCACGACGACGTTGAGGAAGGCCACGATCGGCACCGCGAACAGGGTGCCGGGGATGCCCGCGAGCAGCCCGCCGGCGGTGACGGCCAGCACGACCGCGAGCGGGTGCACCCGCACGGCCGGGCCCATGATGAGCGGCTGCAGCACGTTGCCCTCGAGCTGCTGCACCAGCAGTACGCCGATGAGCATGAAGAGCGCGATGAGCGGCCCGTTGTAGACGAGCGCGATGAGCACGGCGAGCGCGCCGGTGACGAGCGCGCCGACGAAGGGCACGAAGCTCGCGAGGAAGACCGCGACGCCGATGGGCAGGGCGAGCGGCAGCCCGAGCGCCCAGGCGATGAGGCCGATGCCGACGCCGTCGACGAAGGCGACGAAGATCTGCACCTTCGAGAAGTTGGTGAGCGTCACCCAGCCGGCTCGCGCGGCGCCGTCGACAGCCGGGCGGGCCGTGCGCGGGAAGAGCCGCACGACGAAGCCCCAGATGCCGCGGCCGTCGATGAGGAAGAAGAGCAGTGAGAAGAGGACGAGCACCGTCCCCGCCAGGATCTCGGCCGCCGTCGCCCCGACCGACAGGGCCCCTGAGACGAGGGGGCCGTCGGTCGAGAGGTCGAGCTCGCCGACGATCGCGTCGATCCAGCCGGTGATCTCGGCATCGCTCAGCCCGAACGTCGTGCTGAGCCACCCCAGGAACTCGTCGAAGGCGACGACCGAACGGTCGCGCAGGGCGGGCCAGCCCGCGCGCACCTGGGCCACGACGAGCCAGACGAGCGCGGTGACGACGCTCACGAGCGTCAGCATCGCGGTCGTCACGGCGAGCCAGCGCGGAAACCGGAGGCGCCGCTGCAGCCATGCCGCGAACGGCACGAGCAGGGCCGCGAGCAGCACGCCGATGAGCAGCGGGATGACGATGAGCCGCAGCTGGATGATGAGGAAGACCAGTACCGCGATCGCGCCCACGACGACGAGGAACCGCCACGACCAGGCCGCGGCCGTGCGCATGGCGGGCGCGACGGCGTCATCGCCCGCGGGCGGGAGCGGATCGGCCTTCGGTCGCCAGAACATGGCGTCAGTCTACGAGCACGCGACCTAGCGGCGGCCGGGCGTGCGCCCGGTGCCCGCTCGGGATGCCCGCCACGGCATGCGGCCGCCTTCCAACCCGCCCCGGCTCAGGCCGACGCCACGGCGACGGGCCGCGCGGTGAGCCGCACGTGCACGGCCTCCCCCGGCACCGGATGACGCCCGACCTCGTGCTGCACCGTCAGCTCGGCTCCGTCGTCGAGGCGCACGCGGGTGCGGCGCAGCGAGCCGAGGAACGAGGTCGTGAGCACGACTGCGGGGCGGGCATCCGCGTCGCCGGCCGCGGCGAACACGACGTCCTCCGGCCGTACGAGCGCGACCGCGGGGCCGGCCGGCACAGCGGGGTCGATGAGCGGGAGCCGCTGCGTGCCGACCACGACCGCGCCCTCGGCGACCGTGCCGGGCAGGCGGTTGCTGAGCCCGACGAAGTCGGCCACGAAGGCGCTCGCAGGGCGCGCGTAGAGCTCCTCGGGCGTGCCGATCTGTTCGATGCGGCCCGCGCGCGTGACGGCGACGCGGTCGGCGACGGCGAGCGCCTCCTCCTGGTCGTGCGTCACGAACACCGTCGTGATGCCGAGCTCGGTCTGGATTCCACGGATCTGCTCGCGCAGCTGGACGCGCACCTTGGCGTCGAGAGCGCTGAGCGGCTCGTCGAGCAGCAGCACGCGGGGCCGCGTGACGAGGGCGCGCGCGAGCGCGACGCGCTGCTGCTGCCCACCGCTCAGTTGGTGGGCGTAGCGCCCCCCGTGGTGGTCGAGGCCGACGAGCTCGAGCGCCTCGGCCGCGCGGCGGCGGCGCTCGGCGGCCGCGACGCCGCGCATCCGCAGCCCGAATTCGACGTTCTGCAGCGAGGTGAGGTGCGGGAAGAGCGAGTACGACTGGAAGACCATGCCGATGTCGCGCTTGTTGGTCGGTGTGCCGATGACGTCGGTGCCGTCGATGAGGATGTGCCCCTCGTCGGCGCGCTCGAGCCCCGCGAGCACGCGTAGCGCCGTGGTCTTGCCGCACCCCGAGGGGCCGAGCAGGGCGACGAGCTCACCGGGCGCGAGCGCGAGCGAGATGCCGTCGAGGGCGGTCGTGCCGCCCGGGAACCGCTTGACGACGTCGACGAAGGCGACGGGGGCGGCGACGCGCAGCGAGCCCGTGTCGGTGCGGTCGATCAGGTCGTTCATGAGGTCCTCCGGGTGGTGCCGCGGCCGATCGCCCCGATGACGAGCAGCAGTCCGACGGCGACGAGCAGTGAGATAAGCGTGACGATGACGGCGATGAAGGGGTCGTC
>LNFD01000054.1 GCA_001464255.1 Actinomycetales bacterium Ga0077552
GATGACGGTCGGCCAGCTCGCGCCGAGCGAGCGGGCCGCCTCGGTGAGCGTGATGACGTCGATCGCGTCGAGGTTCGACTGCACCGCGCGGTAGGCGAAGGGCAGCACGATGATGCCGTAGGCGAGCGCGAGCGTCCACACCCCGCTGCCGGCGGCTCTCGAGATCACTCCGTAGACCGGGGCGAGGCCGACGACGAGCACGATGGCGGGGATGCTGATCGGCAGCAGGCACACGAACTCGAGCACCCGGCGCAGCTGCGGCAGCTTGAGCTGCACGACGATCATGGTCGGCACGAGCAGCACGAGCATGAGCGCGACGGTCGCTGCCGCGAGCACGAGCGAGTTGCCGATCGCCTGCCCGAGCACGCGGTACTC
>LNFD01000055.1 GCA_001464255.1 Actinomycetales bacterium Ga0077552
GAGAGCGACATCGACCTCATCGTCGACCCTCGCCCCGGTGCGAGCCTGCTCGATCTCGCGCAGTTCGCCGACGACCTCGAGCAGCTGTTCGGCCGCCCTGTCGACGTGCTCAGCGCACGAGCGCTCGACCCGCAGACCGACGCCGGGCTCTTCGCCGACGCGGTACCCCTGTGAGGGGTGACATCGGGGCGCAGGTCGAGAGGTGGGTGACCGAGCTCGGCGCGACGCTCGACACCGCCGACGCCCTGGTCGCTCGGGGTCGCGCCGCCTACGACGCCGACCCCGCTCTGCGACTCGCGTTCGAAGCCCTCAGCACACGCGTGGGCGATCTCGCTAAGCGCCTTGTCGCGCTCGACCCTGACCGCTTCAGCGCCCCGCTCTGGTCGGCCGCCGCGCGCAACCGCGACATCGTCGCGCACCACTATCACCGCATCGACCACGACCTGCTGTGGCAGACGGTCTCGCGCGACTTCGCCCTGCTGCGGGCGCTGCTTGACGAGCGCTGAGGGAACGACCGCCCCTAGTTCTCCGGCCCCAGCGGCACCGAGCTTACGTCGGGCGACAGCGGAGGGGCCGCCGAGCCCCAGTTGATGTCGCTCACGCCGCCGGGCACGGCCATGAGGCCGGGGCGACGCGGGCTCTTCGTGTGCCGCGCCGAGGCGAGCAGCTGGAAGAGGTGGCTCGACATCTGCCGGGCCGGCACGTGCGCATGTTCGGCCTTTGTGAGCGAGACCGAGCCGGCGATGCGCTCGAGCACCTCGTCGAAGTAGTGCTGGCGGATGTCGTAGGCCGCGACCTGGTCTTGCACGACGTGGGCACCGAGCTTGGCGAACGCGGCGAGGCCGTGCGGGTGCCACAGCACGTGCTCGTGCGGGTCATCCCACGCGTCGGGGAACGCCGTCGCGACCGCGCGCCAGTAGTGCAGGAAGAGCCGGGCGAGCAACTGCCCGCCCTGCTCGACCTTCTGGTGCGAGAGCGAGTTGGGCCCGTCGAGCACGGCCTCATCGATGATCTCGTCAGGAAGGCAGATCTGCTGCACGTAGGCCGACTGGTGCAGCATCTGGCCGATGATGCCCGTGAAGGTCGCCATCGTCAGGTGCGTCGTCGCCTCCTTCGTGCGCGCGGGCTTCTTGCTCGCCTTCGCCGCGGGCACGTGCACGCGGCCGTGGAAGATCGAGGCCGGCGCGAGCAGCTCGTCGGCCAGCCAGGCGGCGCGGCTCTCGAGCTCGTAGAGGGGGTGGTCGATGCGGAAGATCGGCGCACCGTCGAGGCGCGTGCTCGGCGCGGGCGGCGGAGCATCGATCATGGCGGTCGACGCCGGCAGGGCATCCCCGTCGATCGTCACCGACGGGAGGTCGAGGTCGACGCGGTACAGGGTGCGTCGAGCCGGGGAAGAGAACTGCTGAGCGGTCACGGGGGCGCTCCCATCGGGTCAGCCCCGTCGGCGCACGACGACGTCAGTTGCGGGTTGTGAGCACCGAGGGGGGCTGGGTGCGGGTGTTCGGGTATGAGGTGAAGCCCGGCGCGGGTACGCCGCAGGCGCGGTGGGTGGCCGCGAGTGATTTGAGTATGACGCACCTCCCCCGCGGGCAGTACCCCACAAAGGGGGGTGTCGCGCGCCGAACTCGTCGCTGCTCCCTCTGAGCGCGCGGTCGCCAGCTGCAGTGCGCCATTACCCCGTCGCGCCAGCGTGACGCGGCGTCGAGTTGCCATCATCTTCGACATGAGTCGTCGAAAGCGGTACCATTAGTGACACCACATTCGCAGATCGATCGCCTGGTCGCGCGAATGCGAGCATCCCCTGGTTCGCTCGCTTTCCGCGATCTCGACCGAGTGTGCCGGCACTACTTCGGCGAACCGCGGATCAGCGGAGGAAGTCATCGGGTGTATCGAACGCCATGGGCGGGCGACCCCCGGGTCAACATCCAGAACGACCGCGGCTCGGCGAAGACCTACCAGGTTCGGCAGGTGGTCGCTGCGATCGATCGCCTGCGAGACGGAAGCACTGACGAGGAAGACGACGCATGACGAGTGATCACTACACCTATAGTGTGACCTGGTCGGTCGACGACGACGAGTTCGTCGCCACAGTCGCCGAATTCCCTTTGCTCTCCTGGCTGGCGCCAGAGCCCGCAGCGGCCCTGCTCGGCTTGCGGGCACTCGTCGCCGAGGTGGTCGACGATCTTCGCGCCTCGGGAGAAGCGGTTCCTGATCCTCTCGCCGATCGCCGCTACAGCGGTGAGTTTCGGCTCCGCATCCCGCCCGCGCTACACCGCGCTCTCGCCATCGAGGCAGCCGAGCAAGGCATCAGCCTCAATCGACTCGTGAGCGCGAAGGTCGCGACCTAGTCGGCGATGACCGGCACGAAC
>LNFD01000056.1 GCA_001464255.1 Actinomycetales bacterium Ga0077552
CCCGGGCACTGTACGCCGACCCGCTCGTGCTCGTGCTCGACGAGGCCACCAGCTCGCTCGACACCAAGACGGAAGACGAGGTGACGCAGGCGATCCGCGGCCTCCAGGGCGATGTGACGCTCATCTCCGTCGCGCACCGGCTCTCCACCATCAAGGACTACGATCAGATCGTCTACCTCGACAACGGCGTGGTGCTCGGCGAGGGGAGCTTTGCCGAACTGGCGCTCGCGCTCCCCGCGTTCGGCGAGCAGGTCGCTCTCGCCGGGCTCGCGGGCCAGGCCGGGCTCCGCGGCACGGTAGCCCCCAACCAGGGCGAGAGACGCAGCGAGCCGTGATGGCACCGATCGAGCGCACGTCCCTCCCGCGCTGGATCAACGGCATCATCGAGTGGGTCGCTGATCACCCGATGAGCATCCCGGGGCGTTTCGCAGCGCTACGCCTCGGACGACCGCCGCGCGACGTGACGGTTGCCGTGACGGAGTTCGATGACCGCCCGACGCGGGTGCTGATCGCTCCCGTCAACTACTCCGCCCAGGCCACGGAGTGGGCGCGGGCCCTCGAGCAGCGCAGCGATGCGGTGAGCGCCCGCTCGATGGCCGTGCACGTACCGGGCGGCTTCGACTTCGCCGTCGACACCGAGATCCCCGTGCCGACTTATCACAACGACCCGCGCTGGCAGGAGAGGCAGTTCGCCGCTGTCGCCCGCGACGCGACGCACGTGCTCGTCGAGGCCCAGGAGCCCCCCTTTGGAAGGCTGATGGGGCGCGACGTCGAGAGGCAGGTCACCGCCCTGCTCGAGAACGGCGTCGACGTGGCGTTCATGTGCCACGGCACCGACATCCGATTACCGAGCCGCCACCTCACCCGCACCGAGTGGTCGATGTTCTCCGACCCCTCCGTGTCCATCGACCGCCAGGAGAAACTGGCCGCGCGCAACCGCGCGCTCCTCGATCGCCTAGGCCGCCCCGTGTTCGTCTCGACGCCGGACCTGCTCGTCGACGTGCCGTCCGCTCTGTGGTGCCCGGTCGTCGTCGATGTGGCACGGTGGCAGCGGCCGACGGGACGCGTCGAGCTTCGCGGCGGTCCGGTTCGGGTCGCTCACGCCCCGTCATCCTCGGTGGTCAAGGGAACTGCGCAGATAATGCCGACGCTGACGCGCTTGCACGAGGAGGGCGTCATCGAGCTGACCCTGGTGCGCAACACCCCCACCGCGATGATGCCGGCAGTCTTCCAGGAGGCCGAAGTGGTCGTCGATCAGTTCCGCATCGGCAGCTACGGCGTCGCGGCCTGCGAGGCGATGGCCGCGGGCTGCGTCGTGCTTGGTCATGTGATCGAGGATGTCCGCCAGCACGTCGAGCAGGTGACGGGCCTCCCGCTGCCGATCGTGGAGGCCACCCCCGCGTCACTGGATGAGCGCCTCCGGGCGCTCGCCGCCGATGCCGAGCAGCGGGCCGCGATCGCCGAGAGGGGCGCCGAGTTCGTGCGGTCCGTGCACGACGGTAGGTTCAGTTCGGCCGTTCTCGACGAGCAGTGGCTGCACCTCGCTCGGACCGGCTCGACCGACGGCACTCGATAAGGATCCGCATGCACCCCGTACTCAAGCGCTTCTGGGACCTCCTCCCGCGCGGCGTCCAGGACGCGATCGCGATGCTCGCCGACCGTCGCGCCGGCGTCGTCGTGCCGGAGCCGCCGGAGGTGCCGGACGGCGTCGAGATCGCGATGTTCATCGGGCCGACCAATTACGCCGGGCAGGGCACGCGCTGGAGCCGCGCGGTGGAGACGAACCCGCGCTTCGCCGCGCGCAGCATGATGACGATCGAGTCGAACGTGTTCTCCTACCCGGTCGACCACCCCGTCCGATGGCGGACGATGATGCACTCGCGCGAGTGGCAGACCTCGCTCTTCACCGCCCTGACCACGCGATACACCCACGTCATGGTCGAGGCGGAAATGCCCGTGCTCGGCGGCATGCTCGGCGGCGATGTCCGCCGCCAGGTGCGCGCCCTGCAGGAAGCAGGGTTGACCGTCGGGATGCTCGCACACGGCACCGACGCGCGACTCCCGAGCGCCCACCGCGAGCGGGAGCCTTGGTCGTACTACGCCAACGACGACTGGGTGCCCGTCCACCGCCTCGAGAAGGAGGTGCAAGGCAACCTCGACCTCATCGCGGAACTCGGATGCCCCGCCTTCGTCTCGACAGCCGGCCTGCTCGTGGACGTGCCGAGCGGCCACCTGCTGCCCGTGGTCATCGACCCTGACCGCTGGGCGACCACGACCCGACCGCTGACTCGCACGCCGCTACGCGTAATGCACGCCCCCTCGAACCCTCTAATCAAGGGCACGTTCATGATCGAGCCGGTCATCGAGAAGCTTGTCGAGGAGGGTCTCATCGAGTACCGCCGGGTCGAGCACTGCCCGCAGGACGAGATGCCGGCGTTCTATGGCGAAGCGGACATTCTCATCGATCAGTTGCGGGTCGGCGACTACGGCGTCGCGGCCTGCGAGGCGATGGCGGCCGGGCGGCTGGTCATCTCCCACGTTAGCGACCAGGTGCGCTCCGCCGTCCGGGAGGCCAGCGGATCCGAGCTGCCCATCGTCGAGGCCGACCCGGACACCCTCGAGGAGGTCCTCCGCCGCATCATCACTGCGCCCGCGGACTACCGAGACATTGCGGCCGCCGGGCCGGAGTACGTCCGGACTGTGCACGACGGGCGGCTGTCGCGGGACATCCTCGAACGCCAATTCTTTGGCCTGTAGGCGGGTGCCGTGCGCGTCACGCTGATTAGCCGCATCTACTCGCCCGAGCCGGCGGCCGCGTCCTTCTTCCTGGAGGCGGTCGCGCGAGAACTGGCGCGCGCGGGGCACCACGTCGACGTGCTGACCGTCACGCCGCCCCGCTGGGTCGCGCCGACAGAGGAAACGGGCGTGACGACGTACCGCTTCCCGGTGATCCGCGACCGGCGCGGCTACGTCCGCGGCTACCTGCAGTACCTGAGCTTCGATATCCCGCTTGCATTCCGAATGCTCTTCCGACGGCGCCCGGACGTCTACCTCGTAGAACCGCCCCCGACCACGGGGGCCGTGGTCCGCCTGATCGCATTCCTCCAGCGCCGCCCCTACGTGTACGACGCCGCCGATGTCTGGGCTGATGCCGCGGCGCTGACGACGAGCTCGCGCCTCGTGCTCTCGGTGGTGCGCCGCCTCGAGCTGATGGCGGTCAACGGCGCCGCGCACGCGGTCACCATCTCGCGGGCCGTCGCCGAGCGGTTCGGGGCCCTGGGGTCGCGCACGGAGTTCACGGTGACCGGGTTCGGCGTGGACACCGCGTCCTTCCTCCGCGACGACTCGGAGGAGGCCGTGAAGCAGTTCGTCTACGCGGGCACCTACTCGGAGGTCCACGGGGCGGAGATCTTCGTCGACGCGTTCGCCCGCTTCTCGGAGACGCATCCCGGCTACCGCCTGCTGTTCATCGGCAACGGCTCGGCGGCGGAGACGATCGCGGAGCGGAGCGCGTTGCTCGGGCTGACGGAAGTGCGGGTGGAGGCGACCGTGACCCCCGACGTGCTCGCGGGGATCCTGTCAAGATCGACGGCATCGCTCGCCTCACTGCTACGAAGGTGTACGCCCCGTTGTCGGTCGGCTGCCCCGTGATCTTCGCGGGTGTCGGGCCCACCGCCGCGGTCATCGAGGGCGCCGCGCCAGGGGCTCCGCGCCGCGGGCGCGCGACCGGCTACGACGTCGAGACGATCGCCGCGGCGATGGGGGAGCTCGCCGACAGCCCGCTCGCGGCCGCCGAGCGGGAGCGCCTCAGCGCTTGGAGCCGCGAGCATCACGACATCCGCCAGGTCGCCCAGCGGGTGACGGCGGTGCTGGAGTCGGCGCGGCACCGATGGGAGGAGACCCGATGACGGCGATCGAACGTTTGCTCTCAGCGATCGTCCGCGGCAGGTCTCACCTGCCCGCAGGCCTCAACCGACTGATCGACGACGTCGGGAAGAACCCGGACGGCATTGCGGGCCGCCTCGCCTCCACCGTTCTGGGCGGTCACCGGGCATCGAACCGCCCGGCACCCACCGCCGCGCCGCAGACACCGATCCGGGTCTACATTGGGCCCACAAACTACGCCGGTCAGGGCTATCGCTGGGCGCGCGCGCTAGAGGCCTCCGACCCGCGGATCGGAGCACGGAGCATGGCGGTGACACTACCGGGCGGGTTCAGCTTCCCCACCGACACGGCCGTCCCCGTGGCCGTGCACAACGTGTCATTGCGCTGGCAGCAGGCCGAGCTCGAGGCCGTATCCGGTTTCACGCACGTCCTGTTCGAGGCGGGCTCCTCGGGCGCGATGTGGGTCGGGAGGCGGCGGCGCTGGAGTCGGCCGGGGTCTCAATCGCCTACCTCGGGCACGGGACAGACGTGCGGTCGCCGCGCCGCCACATGGCGCTGACCGAGTGGTCGTACTTCTCCGACGATGCCGCGCAGACCGCAGTGCTGCAGCGCGATGCGGATGCGAATCTCGCCCTGCTCGCAGCGACCGACGCCCCGATATTCGTCTCCACCCCCGATCTGCTGACCGACGTCCCGGGCTCTCACTGGTGCCCCGTGGTCGTCGATCTAGAGGCCTGGGCGCCGGGGCCGCCTCTGCTCAGCAGGCCAGAGGCCGTGGTCGCGCACATCCAGAGCGCGGCTCGCGTCGCGGGGGGTCCTGCGGTACGACTCGGTCAGCGGGATCCCCTCCGCCGACATGCCGGCGCGGATCGGCCAGGCCGACATCGTGCTCGACCAGTTCCGCGTCGGGTCATACGGCGCGGCCGCCTGCGAGGCGATGGCGGCCGGACGCGTCGTCGTCGGGCACGTCCTCCCGGAGGTGCGCGTGACGATTCGCGAACGGACCGGGCTCGAGCTCCCGATCGTCGAGGCCACACCGCGCACGCTTGTGGAGGTCGTCGCGGGCCTTCTGGAGGACCGCGAGCGGGCCCGCTCGATCGGGGCGCTGGGGCGCGCGTTCGTCGAGCAGGTCCATTCGGGCGCGGCGAGCGCGCTAGCGCTGCGGGAGCACTGGATCGACCGCCGCAGCTGAGCGACGGAGGTCGCGTTCGTCCTTCCAGCGGCGCATGGCCCGCTCGATGGGCTTTTCGACACCGTGGTGGAGAGTCGCGGACGCGACGAGGGAGGCCGCCAGGAGGGCCGCGAACCAGCCGAGGTTGCGCCACGAGGGCTCCTGATAGCCCACGATAGCGAGCACAGTGTAGATCAGCGTGGCGTGGATGAGGTAGAACGCGAACGACCACTCGCCGAGGCGCACATGGACGCGCGAGGCGAAGATCGTCGAGCGCCCGTTCATCGTGCGCACGGCCACGGAGAGCACCGTGAGCGCGCAGGCGACGGCGACGATCTCGTTGCTGAAGGCCATGATCACGACGAGCGCCGGCTGGCCGACCAGCAGGACCGGCAGGACGATGATCGTACCGATGGTCAGCGCGAGGGAACCGAGCCCGAGCCAGACCGGCAGCCACGGGCGCCAGCCGCACCGGACCGCCCACGCGATCGCCATGCCCAGGACGAACTCCGGCAGCCGGAGCAAGGGTAGGGGCATCAGCGCGAAGAAGCTGGCCGGGAGCACGACCGCGAGGGAACGGACGACGAACATGAGGACGATGAACGCGGCGGCGGTGAGGAGCGCGCCCCGAATCGCCCGCGGCGAAAGGAATCGGCTGATGTAGGGGTGGAGAGCGTAGAAGAACGCCTCGCAGCTCAGGGTCCACGCGGCGGGGTTGCCCGAGAACAGCACCGCGGGCGCGAGGAACCAGCCCTGCAGGAGGACGAGGGACAGCGACAGGATGCCGAGCTCGGGCTGGCGGACCCAGGGGGCATCGTGCCCGAACCCGAGGTTGTAGAAGACCGGGATCGCCAACAGGAGGGTAACGAGGTGGAGGGGTAGATGCGGGCGAAGCGCCGCCAGTAGAAGGTCGACTGCGAGACTCGCGAGGTGAGCGACCAGGTCAATACGAACCCAGAGAGCACGAAGAAGAAGGTGACGCCGTAGTAGCCCTGCGCGAAGACCGCGCTGATCGGCCACGGAAGCGGAGCGAGGACCCCCATGTGGAAGCCGAACACAACGAACGCCGCCCACCACCGGAGACCGGTCAGGCCGTCTAGCCGCGGCATGCGCTGATCGACCCGCGCAGCATCACTCATGCCCAGAACTTCCCATACGGTCGGCGTCCGGCTTCCCGGCGTACCGGCTGAAAGCGGAGGGGTGCGGGGCGGACGTGCATGGCCCCCTGACGTTTCCATCTTATAGTGGGGGTCCGTGAACCCTGCCTCCGTCGACATCGTCATCCCGATCCACTCGGGCACACGGCCCCTCCACAGGGCCGTCTCCTCTATCCTCGATCGCACGACCGCGCCGGTCTCAGTCATCGTCGTGGTCCACAACATCGATGCAGAGGTCATCCGCGGGCTGCTCGGCGAGTTCCGCGACGACGAGCGGGTGCGGCTGATCGAGCTGCACGACGGGATCCCGAGCCCGGCCGGGCCACTGAACGCCGGCCTCGACGCCGCAACCGCGCCCTACGTCTGCGTGATGGGCTCGGACGACGAGCTCGAAGCCGGGGCCATCGACTCCTGGCTAGCGCTCGCGCGCGCGACCGGAGCCGCCATGGCGATCCCGCACGTCTATCGCGTCGGGCGAGGGTACGACGCGTTTCCCCCGATCCGCGTCGGGCGCACACGGGACCTCGACCCCGTCAAGGACCGCCTCTCGTACCGCAGCGCCCCCCTGGGCCTCATCGAGCGTGCCAGGCTCGGCGACCTCCGGTTCACGGAGCACCTGAAGTCCGGAGAGGACCTGCCGTTCACCGTCCGTGCCTGGTTCTCTGGGCACCCGCTCGCCTTCGACCGGCACGGCCCGGCCTACCTGGAGCACCCGGACGCGACCGATCGCGTGACCTCGGGCGGGCGGACGGTCGACGAGGACTTCGCCTTCCTCGCGCACATCATCGACACGCCGTGGTTCGCGGCGCTCCCGCTGCGCGAGCGGAAGGCGATCGTCATCAAGATCATCCGAACCCAGATCTTCGACGCGATCGGGAACCGGCTCCCCGACGACCGGTGGACGGCTGAGGAGTGGGATGCGCTGAAAGTGGTGCTCCGTCGGCTTTCCGTGGCCGCGCCCGGCGCCGAGAAGAATCTCTCCCGCGTCGACCGGGACATCCTCGACCGACTCACCGACGAGGAGCCGGATCGCGAGGAGTTCCTCCGGCTGATCGGGGAGCGCTGGCACTATCGATCGTTCCGGGCGCTCACGCCGCGGAACCTCCTCCGCGCGCTCGACCGTCAAGGGCCGTTCCGGACCCTCTACGCCGGTCTGCGGCTCATGACGTCACGACCGGCCCCCTGACGATCGGAACGCCTACTCCGGGTCGGTCGCGCGGTCGCTCGCTGAGAGCAGAGCGAGCTTACGGGCGACGACCGTCATGTTCTCCTCCATCTGGCGGAACCGGCGGAAGGTCGTCGCGACGAAACCGATGAACGTCAGCACCAAGAGGTAAACCAGGAGGTCGGCTCCGCGGCCGATGCCGAGGAGGTTCGCGACCCAGGTCCACGCCTCGGGGAAGAACACTGATGATGCCGCGCCCAGGATGAACAGAAAGAGGAAGACCTTTCGAACCGCCTGCAAACGGGCGCCGCCTGGGCGAAGGAGGATCACTCCGGCGGC
>LNFD01000057.1 GCA_001464255.1 Actinomycetales bacterium Ga0077552
ATGCTCACCGGGATCGAGTCGAAGAACTGCTTCATGATGAACACCCCGGCCGCGGTCGACAGCAGCGGGATGATCATGCCCCCGTAGGTGTCGTACAGCCCGAGCTGCTGCAGGATGAGGAACCGCGGGATCAGCAGCACAACGCCCGGCACCGACAGGATGGCGATGAAGGCGACGAACACCGTCGTGCGGCCGCGGAACTTCAGGCGCGAGAGCGCGTAGCCCGCGAGCGAGTCGAAGAACACGCGCCCGACCGTGACGATCGTCGCGATGAGCAGGGTGTTGCCTGCCCAGAGCGGGAACGGCACGTCGCCGAACAGCCGCTCGTAGGCCGCGAAGGTGATGGTCTGGGGAATCAGGCCCAGGGCATCCTGCGTCGCTTCGGCATCGGTCTTGAACGACGCCGAGATCGAGATGATGAAGGGATAGATGTAGATGAGCGCCAGACCGATCAGGATCAGGTAGCTCAGCAGCATCGTCGTGCGGGCGCGTCCACCGAGCACCCTGCGGCGCCGGAACGACCGCGGCGGCTCGTCGGCGCCCGGGAGGGTCGGGGTGAGCGTGGTCATCGTGTGCCTGCTTTCGAAATCGACCGTCGCTTCGGCCCGCGCTCGGCGAGCGCCCACCGCTGCAGCAGCGTCAGCACGATGATGAAGAGGAAGAGGATGAACGCGATCGCGGCTCCCTGCCCCCACTCGAGGTCGACGAACGACGAGCGGTAGGCGAGGTACGCGGGCGTCGAGATGGTGCCGCCCGCCGAGGTGCCGCCGAGCACGTAGATCTGGTCGAAGACCTGCCACGAGCCGATGAGCCCGAGCGTGAGCACCGTGAACAGCGTCGGGCGCAGCATCGGCACGGTGATCGAGAAGAACTTGCGCACGGGGCCGGCGCCATCCATGAGCGAGGCCTCGTCGATCTCGGCGCCGATGCTCTGCAGCGCGGCGAGGAAGAGCAGCATGAAGGTGCCCGAGGTCGTGAAGATCGCGAGCATGATGAGCGAGCTCATGGCGACCGAAGGGCCGGCGATCCACTCCCAGCCCGAGATGCCGAGGAAGCCGGGCTCGGCCATGAGTCCGCTCGGCTCGGTGATGCCGACCGTGCTCAGCAGGCCGTGGACGATGCCCGTCGAGTCGTTGAACCAGTCGGGCCCGTCGATGCCGAGCGCGCCGATCACGGCGTTGACGGCGCCGGATGCGGTGAACAGGAACTGGAAGACGATCACGATCGCGACGGTGCTCGTCACCGAAGGGAAGTAGAACGCCGTGCGGAAGAACCCGCGACCGCGCAGCGCCGCGCGGTTGACCTGCACCGCGAGCAGCAGGGCGATGATCGTCTGCAGCGGCACGACGAAGAGCACGTAGTAGAGGTTGTTGCGCACGGCCGTGCCGAAGTTCTGCTGGTCGAGGCCGTCATCGACGGTGATGGCGGCGTAGTTCTCGAGCCCGACGAAGTTCACGCGGGGGTTCAGGGGCGACTGGAAGCCGTTCCAGTCGCTGAGGCTCACCCAGAAGGCGAGCGCGATGGGGATCACGAGGAAGACCACCGTGATGACGACCGCGGGGGCGATGAACAGCCAGCCCGCGCGGGCCTCGCCGCGGCGGATTCCTCCGCCGCGACGAGGCCGTGCTGCGGCACGCAGGGCCACAGTGGTTATCCGTTCGCCTCGTCGAGCGCGGCCTGCAGGTTCTCCTGCAGCGGCGTCAGCAGCGCCGAAGGCTCGGCACTGCCGATCTGCTCGAGCTGCGTGTTGAAGTCGGCGAGCGCGGCCGCGGCGCCCTGGAAGGCGACCGGGCTCACCGCCGACGCGACACCGGCGACGAACGCCGCGTTCTCGGGGAACTGCTCCGCGTACGCGGCCGAGCCCGCGTCGGTCGACGGGATGACCCCGAAGGCCTCGGCGAACGCCAGCTGCTGCTCGTCGCTCGTGAGGAACTCGATCAGATCGAGGGTCGCGTCACGCGTCTCCGAGCCGACCGGCATGCCCCAGCAGTTGCTGAACGCGAAGGTCGACGGCCCACCGGGGCCGGCCGGCAGCTCGACGGAGATGAACTGACGGTCGGGGAAGTCGTTGCGCATGGCACCGTTGATCCACGGACCCTCGATGACCATCGCCGCTTTGCCGAGACCGAAGGCCTCGCCGCCCCAGCCTGCCTCGAGCTCCTGCGGGAACTTGAGCGAGCCCTCCGCGATGAGACCCTGCAGGTACGCGAGCCCCTCGGCGTTCTCGGCGCTGTCGGCGGTGATCGCGTCGCCGTCGACGAGGGTGCCGCCCGCCTGGTTCATGAAGACGCCCACGCGGGCGTACTCACGACCCATCGAGAGGCCGACCTGCGTGTCGGTCGTCAGCGCGGCAGCGACGGTCGCGAGCTGATCCCAGTCGGTCGGCACGTCGGCGTCGGTCAGCCCCGCGGCCTCCCAGGCCTCGGTGTTGATCTGCAGCCCGAGCGTCGAGAAGTCTTTCGGCGCGCAGTAGAACTGCCCGTCGTAGCTGAACTGCTCGCGCAGCGCGGGGAGGAAGTCGCCGGCGTTGGCGAGGTCGTCCGCGTAGGGCTCGAGGAAGCCCTGGGCCGCGTAGGTCTGGAACTGGTCCCACGGCATGTAGAAGAGGTCGGGCGGGTTGTTGCCCGAGAAGCCCTGGCCGAGCTGCTGCACCAGGTCGCTCGCGGCGA
>LNFD01000058.1 GCA_001464255.1 Actinomycetales bacterium Ga0077552
CCCGCGAGCTCAGGCGACGCGCACGCCCTCGGCCTGCGGGCCCTTCGTGCCCGTCCCGATCTCGAACGTGACGGCCTGCCCCTCTTCGAGCACCTTGTAGCCGGGCATGTCGATCGAGCTGTAGTGCACGAAGACATCGCCGTCTCCGCTCTCGAGGGTGATGAAGCCGAAACCCTTCTCGGCGTTGAACCACTTCACGGTTCCGTTGGGCATGGTGGAGCTCCTTGATCAGGCGGGAATGCCGCGAGAATACCCAGGCGCGCGCCCGCAGACCAGACCGTCAGGGGCCCTCGCACCGACCTTTTACGGGCCCGAAACGCTCGCGTAACGCGACGCGCTCAGGGTGCCGCGACGGCCGCGAAATCGGCGCCGAGCGCGATCGTGATGGGCGCCCCCGGGAAGGCGTCGGAGAGCTCGATGACCCCCGCCCCGAGCAGCGCGACCATGCCGGCCGCGACGCCCTCGAGCGCGGGGTCGCTGAAGTAGACGACGGTCTCGGGCAGATCGGTCTGCGCCGCGGCCGTGACCGTTCCGACCGGCCAGCCCGGGGCCACCAGCAGGTCGCGCGCCGTCGCGCCGAGCCCGTCGACCTCGGTGCCGTTGAGCACGGTGATGGTGAAGCCGGGCGGCAGCGCGGCGAGCGCCGGGTCGGTGATCGGCTCGACCGAGGGCGGTGCGTCGGTCGGCGCCACGGTCGGCTCGGCGGTGGGCTCCCCCGTGCCGATGCCCGGGAGCGGGAAGGTCACGCGGTCGCTGATGAGCGAGAGCCCGTAGAGCCCGGCGACGACGAGCACTCCGCTCGCGAGCGCCGCCCAGGCCACGACGATCCAGCCGCGCCCGCGCGGGGCCGGAGCGCGGTGAGCGCCGACCCGGCCGAGCGAGTCGGGGATGTCGTCGAAGCGATCCGTGGGGGAATCAGCCATAGGAGCGGTGCCTTCCGCAGCAGGGGTGGGAATCAGGCGGCGCCGTCGGCGCCCGCACGTCGGGTACGTCGCCGCTGCGCGCGGTCGTCGCGCACCTCGAGCAGCCGCCCCACGAGAACGGGGTCGTACCGCACGGCGACCTCGGTGTCGATGACGGCGTTCAGCACCTGATAGTAGCGGGCCGCCGTCCAGCCGAACTCGCTGCGGATGCGGAGCTCTTTCGCTCCGCTATGCCCCCACCACGCGCGCTCGAACTCGAGCACGCGCTGCGCGCGCTCGTCGAGACCGTCGGTCCGGGCATCCATGATGGGAATCAGGGTAGGGCGCGAGGACCTTCGGCCCTGGGCGGCTCGCGGGCGAGCGGGCAGGCTCGAACGCGAGTGCCCAGAGGCGGCACAGCACCGCGGTTTAGGCTCGCTTGAGCGACCTGCCCGCCTGCTCCCCTCGATCGACCGGACTGCCGATGACCCGCCGACCCCCGCGCCGCGCCGCCGCGCCGCGCGCCGCGACCGTCGCGGGCCTGCTCGCCGGGCTGCTCGCGCTGTCGGCCTGCTCGATCGCGCCGCCGCCGTCGACCGCCGAGCCGACGGCCCCGGCCGGACCGCGCGTGCCGCTGAGCGAGCTCGCCGTGGCCGACGACCCGCGCGCGCTCACCGGCCCCTCGACCGCGCTCATCGAGTCGGCCGCGATCGAGCCCGTCGCGGTCGACCCCGCGCAGTCGCTCCCCGTCACGATCGTCTCGCGCGATCTCGATGGCGACCGCGAGGTCGTCGTCGACGACGCGAGCCGCATCCTGCCCCTCGACATCGCCGGGTCGATCGCCGCGACCGTCTTCGCGCTCGGCTTCGGCGACGACGTGGTCGGCCGCGACATCTCGACGACCTTCCCCGAGGCCGAAGGGCTGCCGGTCGTCACGAGCAGCGGGCACGCGATCAGCAGCGAGGCCGTGCTCGCCCTGCGCCCCACGATCGTCATCACCGACGGCACCGTCGGGCCCACCGACGTCGTGCTGCAGCTGCGCGAGGCGGGCGTCGCGGTCGTCTACGTGGATGCTGAGCCGGGCCTCGGCGCCCCCGCCGAGCTCGCCCGGCAGGTGTCGGCAGCCCTCGGCTCGCCCGAGACCGGCGAGCTGCTCGCCCAGCGCCTCGAGCAGGAGCTCGCCGACGTGCTCGCCGCCATCGAGCAGATCAGGCCCGACGACCCGGCGCAGCGTGTGCGCATCCTCTTCCTGTACCTGCGCGGAGCATCCGGCATCTACTACCTCTTCGGCGAGGAGTCGGGGGCCGACGAGCTCATCGAGGGTCTCGGCGGCATCGACGTGGCGGGCGAGATCGGCTGGACGGGGCTGCGGCCGATGACCGACGAGGCGCTCGTCGCCGCCAACCCCGATCTCATCCTCGTCATGACGGGCGGGCTCGAGAGCGTGGGCGGGGTCGACGGCCTGCTCGCCGAGAAGCCCGCCGTGGGCCTCACGCGCGCGGGCGAG
>LNFD01000059.1 GCA_001464255.1 Actinomycetales bacterium Ga0077552
CCGTTGGAGGAGTGTAGGAACTCCCATCGTGGAAGACCTCGACCCCCACCCCCGACCGCCACGCCCGCGACCCTCACCCCCGCTTCATGACGAAGAGCCGATAAACGCCGCACAATGGCCCGCTCAGCCCAAGTTGCGAACAAGACCCACCAGACTGGGGGCATGGATGCTCTGCCCGAGCTCGACGACGTGCTCAGCCGCGCCCACGTGGTGAGCCTGCCGCTCGTGACGCGGTTCCGCGGCGTGGACCGCCGCGAGGCCGTGCTGCTCGACGGCCCGGCCGGATGGAGCGAGTTCAGCCCCTTCGTCAAGTACGACGACGCCGAGGCGAGCACGTGGCTCGCCGCGGCCCTCGACTTCGGGTGGCGCGACTCGGGCGCACCGGCGGTCAGGGAGAGCATCCCCGTCAATGCGACACTGCCGGCCGTGCCGCTCGACCGCATCGCGCACACGCTCAGCCTGTTCGGCGACTGCCGCACGGTGAAGATCAAAGTGGGCGAGCCGGGCGAGACACTCGCTGACGACGTCGCGCGCGTGGGCGAGACGCGGCGGCTGCTCGGGCCTGCCGGGCGCATCCGCCTCGACGCGAACGGCGCGTGGACGGTCGACGAGGCCGAGCACGCCGTGCGCGCGCTCGAGCAGTTCGACCTCGAGTACGTCGAGCAGCCGTGCGCGAGCGTGCCCGAGCTCGCCGAGCTGCGGCGGCGCATCCACCGCATCGACGTGCTCGTGCGCAAGTCCGCCGACCCGCTCGCGGTCGCTCGCGCCGGGGCAGCCGACTTGCTCGTTATCAAGGCCGCGCCGCTCGGCGGCATTGACCGCGCGCTCGCGATCGTCGCGGAGGCCGGGCTGTCGGCCGTGGTCTCGAGTGCGCTCGACACGAGTATCGGCCTCGCGATGGGGGCCGAGCTCGCGGCCCGGCTGCCCACGCTCGACTATGACTGCGGGCTCGGCACGGCCGCGCTGCTCGCCGCCGATGTCGTCGCGGCACCGCTGCGACCCATCGACGGCGCGATCGCGGCGGGCCGCGTCAATGCCGATCGGGATGCCCTGGGCCGGCTCGCCGCCGACCCCGAGCGCACCGCCTGGTGGCGCGAGCGCCTCGCGCGCTGCCACGCCCTGCTCACCAACCAGTAACCAGCCCGTTGTCAGAAACTGCCCGCCCGGGCGCACGTACCTCGCCGTGCGCTCTCCTCATGCGCGCTCATCGCGCTCACGGATTTCACGCCGACCGCCACGAGCGATCACACCGTCAACCCTGGCACCTCTCGTGTGCCGACTGAACTCTCGGCGCCACGGTATTCCACGAGGTGGCGACGCGACGCCGGTTGACCACGTCATCAGTTAGGGTTCGTCACCAGCCCGGAATAGGCGTGCAACCCCGTGAACATGGTGTTGACGACAGTGTAGTTAAAGATGATCGCCGAAAAGCCTATGATCGCGAGCCACGCAGAGCGATCGCCGCGCCAGCCCCGCGTCGCGCGAGCGTGAATGTAGCCAGCGAAGAGAGTCCAGATGATGAACGTCCAGACTTCCTTTGTGTCCCAACCCCAGTATCGTCCCCACGACCGCTCAGCCCAGATGGCCCCTGCGATTAGCGTGAATGTCCAGAGGACAAACCCCACGATGTTGATGCGATATGCCATAGATTCCAGGGTTGCGGAACCTGGCAGGGTGTCGAGAAACCGAAGACCAGCGACGGCACGTGCCTCGCGCCGAACGCGGAGCAACTGCACGACAGACAGTCCGGCTCCGAGGGCGAAGAGAGCCGTCGCGAGAGAAGCTACGAGCACGTGAATGACCAACCACACAGACTGCAACGCGGGCGCTAGCGGCACGACGTCGACGTAGTAGTTGACAGTGACAATGCCGAGCGACAAGACCGTGAATCCCGTGATGTAGGCGCCCAGGAAGCGGAGGTCTTTCCAGAGCTGGGCGAGAAGGAAAACCCCCACTCCCATCGCCGTTGCGACGAGGCCAAACTCGAACAGGTTGACCCACGGCACCCGCTGTGCCGCGATTCCGCGAAACAAGACGGCTGCGAGATGCAACGCCCAGCCGAGAGCGGTCAGGGCAAAAGCCGCACGCTGAAAACGAGTCGCACCTCCGACGCCCTCAGCGTCGGGGCGTGGAAGCTCAGGGCGCTCAGGCGGCTCTGCCTGTTCGGACGCACCTGCACCCACGCTCACGGCCATCGGCACGTGAGTGCGTTCGACTACTCCACCAGCACGCTTCGCCAGGTCGAGCGTGAACATCAGGAACGCAACGGTGTACACGCCGATCGCTGAGTACACCGCGACTATCGACAGTGAAACGAGATTCTCCATGATTCTCCTACCGTAGGGGGCGCTCGCTGGAAGCGCGGTCCGAAATCGCTTTGTCGAGTCGCTCGGCGAACTGTTGAACGGCCGCTTCGAGCCCTGGGTCGTCTCCACGGGAGAGTCCGGCGTATTGAAGGTCAACGATGCCTTCGCGAGAAGACGCTGCTACCCAGAGGCGGCGTCGCGGCACAAAGAGGCTGGTCAAGAGTCCTGCGAGAGCCAGCAACGCAGCGACCAGCACGACGGCTTGGGTGGGGTCATGATGGATCTCAACGCTCACAAAGCGCGGCAGGCTGGTGAATTCCACCGAGCCGAGGCCTGCAGGAAGTTGAGCGGAATCTCCCATTCCAAGAATGATCGACTCCTCTCCCGAGTCACCACCCGTGAGTTGCGTGAGTGACTCCGTGTCGAGCGCGTACACGTTGCGCGGTACTCCGTCGTTGATGCCGAGGTCGCCGACGAAAGCGTTCAGCGTGACAACAGGTTGGTCCGGTTCCGGAAACAGCGATGTCAGAGCCCCTGACTCGAGTTGAGCCGCTGAGGGGTAGAAGAACCCGATCAACCCGACCTGTTGGTCGAGTCCGTCGGGAACTTTGATGATACCGAGGCTCGTGAGATTCGAGTCCTGGGGCAAAAACGGAACAGGTTGACTGAACACAGCGGTTCCGTCTGCATCACGAACCGTGATCCACGGCGCGAATCCGTTGCCCAACAGGTACGTTGTCGTGCCCCCAATATCAACCGGCTGGTTCACCTTGATTTGCTCTTGCCGCTCCGTTCCTTTCTCCGTGATCGTGACCTCAGCAGTGAAGTCGAGGGGGATGGGGAAACCCATCGAGGTGTTCAGCTCGTAAACCGGAACGAACTTGTCGAGCCGAACAGAGAACGGATCGAGTCGAGACTCGACGAAAAACCTGCCGGGACTGAAGGAGTCGTAGCTCGTCAACTGATTCGTAAAGGTTTGACCCTCGATGATGACCCGCTGACCGTAGTAGCGAAATCCACCGAGAAAGCCGACGGCAATGAGAATAAGAATGAGCGAGAAGTGAAAAACCAAGTTGCCGGTCTCGCGAACGTACCCACGCTCAGCCGAGAGGGAGTTTCCGTACCGCACCACCCGATAGCCCTGACGACGGAGCACCCGCTCGCCCTGATCGAGAACATCGTCAAGCTCTCCCTGTGCCTGCCGTTCAGTGAAACCCACCAGCCGATTCAGGCGCGCCGGAGTCGCGGGTGGTGCGGCCCGCAATGCTCTCCAGTGGTGAAGTGTGCGCGGGATGACGCAGCCGATCAGGGATACGAAGAGGAGAAGGTAGATGGCCGAAAACCAGGCAGAACTATAGGTGTCGAAGAGCTGGAGACCATCGAGGATCGGAAATAGATCGGGATTGTTGCGTTTGAATCTGATGACTCCGTTGGGGTCGGCCAACCGCTGCGGTACGAGCGAGCCGGGAATCGCAGCGACCGCGAGTAGCAGCAAGAGCACAAGCGCCGTGCGCATACTCGTGAGCTGGCGCCAACCGAATCGCACCCACCCCACGACGGTGAGTTTGGGTTGCGTGATCGACTCTCTCTTGCTGTCGTGGTGATCAGAGGGGCGTAACGGTTCCACCGATCACCGCCCCCAGGCTCGAGATGAACTGTTGCCACAGGCCCGTCACCATCGCAAGACCGATGATCATGAGGAGGGCGCCTCCCGTGATGTTGATAACGCGAATGTTGCGCTTGAGCCAGTCGGTTGCTCCCGCCACCCAACGGAAACCAAAAGCGACGAGCAAGAAGGGAATGCCAAGCCCGAGGCAGTACGTCAGAGCGATGATGGCCGCCCGACCGATGTCACCCTCGTTGATGACGAGCGCGTTCACGGCAACCAGCGTTGGCCCGATGCACGGCACCCACCCGAGCCCGAAGACCACGCCAAGCAGCGGTGCACCTCCCAGCCCCGTGGCAACCTGGATGCGCGGCGCGAGTTTCCGCTGCAAGAACGACACCTGCCCGATGAAGACAA
>LNFD01000060.1 GCA_001464255.1 Actinomycetales bacterium Ga0077552
TCCATGGCAGAAGGAGCAGACCCGCGGTGGCGAAAACGATCGAAAAGCTTACGAAAACCACGCTGAAGCCCAGCACGAACAATGCCACGCCCAGCAGGAGCCTGCCACGGTGCCGACCGAGCTCGTCACTGCTGGTCACGCCGCCAATGTAAGCGAGGTAACCCGGTACCAGTGGCAACACGCACGGCGAAGCGAACGCGAGAAATCCGGCGGCAAGAGCGATGGGAAGGGCGAGAACCAGGTTGCCGCTCACGACTATTGCGCCGATTGGGTTCACCGCGCTCACGAGCACGCCGGCGAGAGTGGTCACGGTGATTCAGCAAGCGCGTCGGT
>LNFD01000061.1 GCA_001464255.1 Actinomycetales bacterium Ga0077552
ATCCGGGTTCGAGGATGCGCCGGCCGTGCAGCGACATGCCGAAGAGCAGCAGCACCGTCGGCACGGCCGCCGCGCCGATGAGGTGGAACGGCTCCATGACCGGCTCGGGCAGTTCGACGCCCGTGACCGACAGCAGCAGCCCGAGCGCCGAGCCGATGATGAGCGGATTGCGGATGGGTTGGCTGAGCACGCGCCCGATCGAGAGCGTGCCGCTCGTCGTGACGTCGAGGATCGTGAGCGCGATGGGCGTGAGGATCACGAGCTGCAGCAGGATGATCGGCGCGGCGAACGCGGGATCGCCCAGCACGTACGCCGCGATCGGCAGGCCGATGTTGTTGGCGTTGGCGTAGCCGGAGGCGAGCGAACCGATCGTCGTCTCGGGCACCGCGCGGCGCCAGACGACGCGCGCGACGAGCGCGAACACGGCCATGCAGCTGAGCGCGGCGATCGCCGAGACGGGCAGGAGCGACGAGAACAGCTGCCGCGCATCCGCCTCGGCGAGCACGGTGAAGAGCAGGGCGGGCGAGAGCACGAAGAAGGCGAAGCGGCCGAGCACGAACTCGCGACGAGGTAGCCCACGGCGATCACCGCACCGATGATCGCGAACCCGATGAGCACCCCAGCCATAGGGACAGTGTCTCGCAAGTAGTGACTACTCATGGAATCGGGCGCGATTCAGGAGCACACTGAGTGCACAGCATCCCGACCGACTGGAGTTCACCATGCGCCGCACCGCTCCCGCCATCGCCGTTCTCAGCCTGGGGGTCGCCCTCACGCTCAGCGGCTGCTTCGCCAACCCGCTCGAGCAGCTCACCGAGGGCATCGTCGAGGGCGGTGTCGAGCAGATCATCGAGGACCAGACCGGGGTCGACGTCGACGTCGACGGCACGGGCGCGAGCCTGCCCGACAGCTGGCCCGCCGATGTGCCGACCATCGACGGCACCGTGCAGTTCTCCGCCGCCACGCAAGACATCTACACGGCCGCCATCGAGGCCTCCAGCATCGCCGCCGCTGAGGAGGCCTACACCGCGCTGCTCGACGCGGGGTACACGCAGGTGGCCGAGTTCCAGGTCAGCGACGACGCCTCGTCGCGCACGTTCGAGAACAGCATGTGGACGGTGAACGTCGTCGTCGCCGCGAACGCCGACGGTACGGGCCAGGTGCAGTACACGATCACGCCGATCACGCAGTAGCGCTCAGCGCGCTCGTCACCGGCCCGGGGGCGCGAGCGGCGATGACCGTGGTCAGAGCCGCTCGCGCAGCTCGTCCTCGAGCTCGGCCCGACCGCTGATGCCGAGCTTGCGGTAGACGCTCGCGAGGTGGTTGTCGACCGTGCGCACCGAGACGCCGAGCCGGTCGGCGATCTCGCGGCTGCGTTCGCGCCGGGCCGCGGCCTGGGCGATGACCCACTCGCGCTCGGTGAGGCCCGAGTCGGTGCGGCTCGACCGCGCGGTGCGCACGGGCACGATCGTGAGGCCGAGCTCGGCGGCGCGCACGCGCGCGCGGCGCTCGAGCATGCGGTCGCCCGAGGGCCACTCCGCGGCCTGCTCGAGCACGCCGTGCGCGACGGCCGTGAGGCCCGCGCGCTCGAGCTCGTCGACGAGGGCGATCGCGGCCGCTGCATCGCGGTCGGCGGCGGCGTCGGCGAGCGCCGCGACGGCGGAGACGAGGGGCGATCCGGATGCCTCGGCTGCCCCCGCGAGCAGCCCGCGCACCTCGGCCGCCGCACCGACCCGCACGGCGACCGAGGCCGTGAGCGCCGAGAGCAGCAGGTGGCCGAGCTCGATGCCGCGGGCGACGGCGGGCACGAGCATCCCCGCTGCGCGCTCGGGCTCGTCGCCGACGATCGCGAGCCAGGCCTCGGCCTCGGCCGTCTGCAGCACGACCTTGACATCGTCGCGGTGCGCGGGCTCGAGGGCGGCGAGCAGGCGTCGGGCGGCCTCGACCTCGCCGAGCTGGGCGTGCACCGTCGCGCCGAGCGCGATGGCGGGGCCGACGAGGCCCGTGAAGTCTCGCCAGCGCAGCTGCTCGACGGCGAGCAGCGCGAGCGGCAGCGCGTCGTGCAGGCGCCCCGCGTGCAGGTGCACGAGCGCGAGGGCGTACGACCAGACACCGGCCGAATCGGCGAAGGGCTGCAGGCGGCACTGCTCGGCGAAGGCGCGCGCCTCGGCGATGCGCCCGTCGGCGACGTGCACGAGGAAGGCGGAGAGGTCGAGCAGTCCGCCCGCGAAGGGCTGCACGGCGGCGAAGCGGTCGGCGAGCGGACGCCCGGCTTCGACGGCCTGCCGGGCCTCGGCGACGCGCCCCGCCATGGTCGCCATCATCGCCATGCCGATGGCGGCGTTGAGTGCGGCGGCCGACTCGGCCTCGGGCTGCGGGGCGAGCGGGGTGTCGAGCGCGCTCGCGTCGCCCGCCATGAGGCGCCACTTGGCGAGGTCGGGCGCGAGCAGGTCGGCCGCGGGGCCGAGCGTCGGCAGCAGTTCGGAGGCCCGGCGCGCCGCCCGGGCGGGGTCGTGCTCGCGCAGCGCGGTGTGCTGCCCCCAGCGAACCTCCACGCGGGCGCGCTCCTCGGCATCGACGGCCAGCTCGGCGGCCCGGGCGAAGGCCGCGTCGACGCCGGCGGGGTCGTCGCCGAGGGCGCTCAGGGCGCTCGCGCGCACGAGCGCCGCGTGCGCGTCGGGCGCGAGGGCGAGGGCGCGGTCGGCGGCCTGCACGGCCCGCGCGTGATCGCCCGCCCGGTGCGCGTACTCGGCGGCCCACACGAGGTCGTCGAGCGCGAGCTCGCCGCCGCCGTCGCTCAGCAGGCACAGCGCGGTGAACCGCAGCGGCTCCTCGTCGATCGCCAGCAGGCGCTGCGCCGCCGTGCGGCGCCGCTCGGCGCGCTCGTTCGCCCCGAGGCCGGCGAGCAGCGCTTCGACGTAGACCGGGTGGGCGAGGTGCAGGTAGCCCGCATCGGCCGGCTCGGCGATCGCGAGCACGCCCGCGTCGAGCAGGTCGTCGACGTCGGCCTGCTCGGTCGGCAGGGTCGCCGCGGGCGGCCACGGCTGGGCGAGCGCGATGAGCTCGGCGATGCGCCGCTGCTCGGGCCGCAGGTCGGCGAGTCGGCTCGCGACGGTGTCGAGCACGTGGGCGGGCAGCCGCACGGGGTCGATCTCGATGCCGAAGGGGCCGGGTCGCACGCGGTCGCCGCGCTCGGCGGCGAGCGTGAGCTCGCGCAGGAAGAGCGGGTTGCCCGCGGTCGCCCCGTACATGCGCTGCAGCGACTCGGGGCGGGGCTCGGCGCCGAGGTGCCGCCGCAGCACCGTGCGGGTCTCGTCGAGCGACAGGCCCGTGAGGTCGGTCACCGTGACGAGGTCCTCGTGCAGGAGGCGCGCGACGGCGCCGGTGAGCGCGTGCTCGTCGCGCGCGGTCAGCAGCGTGGGCACGGCGAACACGCGCACGAGCTGGTAGAGCGCCGCGGCCGACGCCGGGTCGAGCAGGGGCGCGTCGTCGACGACGAGCAGGTACGAGTCGGCGTGCCGGCCGACGAGGGCGACGAGCTCGGCGAGGCGCTGCGCGACATCCGCGTGCTCGGCGACGCTCGACGAGGCGAGCAGCGGGGCGAGAGCGCCGAGCGGCACCTCGCTGAGCTCGGCGAGCGCGACAACCGGCACGATCGTGCGCCCGCGCGCGGCGAGCGCGCTCGAGACGGCCGCCGCGAGGGTGGTCTTGCCCACGCCGCTCGGGCCGCGTAA